>NZ_ANNO01000236.1:0-22504 GCF_000409565.1 Pseudochrobactrum sp. AO18b | reverse complement strand
TCCACCGCCGCCCCCCTGCCGGCGCACACCGCCATAATTGACACCGCTGGCCTGCGCGCCGCAGAAGCCCTTATCCAGCAGGATCACCGACAAACCGGCCTTGCGCATCGCCAGTGCCGCAGAACTGCCGACCAGACCGCCGCCGATAATGGCTATATCCGCTTCCAGACGTCTGGTCATGATACCACCTCGTCTTCAGCCGCCTGCTGCATCGCACCGAAACCCAGCGGTACCGGCTTCACCGGCGCCTGCGCACGCAGTCTTCCGATCTCAGATGCATCAATATGCAATTGTGATGACAGCAGTTCCGTGGCTGCGGCAGTACACATCCGCCCCTGACAACGCCCCATGCCAACGCGGCTCAGGGCTTTCAGACGATTGATCTCGCGAATACTGCCGCCGCTGATTGCATTGAGTGCCTCGCCCACGGTGATTTCCTCACAGCGGCACAGAGTGACTGCAGGGCTGACAGTCTCAAACCAATCGCGCGGAAACGGAAAAGCCTTTTCCAGCAGGTCGCGCTCGGTGATGATCTTTTGATGCACTTTTTGCAGTGCATTGATACGCGCTGTATCAGCTGCAAGCCCGCGCTTTTGCACCAAAGCCAAAGCGGCTATTTCACCGGAGATTTCCGCAGCATCGGCACCGGCAATACCGCTGCCGTCACCGGCAAGGTAAATGCCCTGTTCACTGCTCTGCCCCTGTGTATCACGCACCGGCAGCCATGCTCTGTCGCGGCTGTTGAATTCAAAGGCACAGCCAGCAAGATCAGCCAGCTGTGTTTCAGGACGCAGCGCAAAACCATAGGCCAGCGCATCGCAATCCAGTGTTTTGACCTCAGACTTACCCTGAATATGATAGCGGATGCCCTCAACATGGGTTTTGCCGACAATGCTGTCAGGACGCGCATTATAAATGGTTTTCACACCGGCAAGGCGCAATTGCATGGCATAGAATATACCAAGCGCCACAATGCGTGGTGCATGGAGCGCCAGCTGCGCCAGATGCAATTTGGCTTTGAAAGGTGCCGTATCCAGCACAGCCACAACCTTGGCACCGGCTTTCATATATTGCCATGCCACCAGATAAAGCAGCGGTCCCGAGCCCATGAAAACAAGCTTGTTTCCGATGGTCACGCCTTGCGCTTTCAGTGCCGTTTGCGAGGCACCGAGCGTATAGACACCGGGTGTTGTCCAACCTGAGAATGGCAGAACACGATCCGTCGCGCCGGTCGCCACAATCAGTTCGGAACATTCAATCCGGCGATAGCTGCCATTGGAAATCACATCGAGAAAACGTGTGTCGCCGCTTGGCGAAATATTCCACACCAATGTTTCCGGATAGTAATCAATCGCCGGTCTCAGCGCTTCAAATGTCTCATGCAGCGCTTTGGCTTTTGATGCTTCCGAACCGTAGCGCTTGGCATAGGAACGTCCGTCATCAATCAGCGGCTGGCGATAAATCTGCCCGCCTGCCCGCAAACCTTCATCCAAAACAACAGGACGCAAACCAGCCTTGACCAGTACTTCCGCCGCGCGGATACCCGCAGGCCCTGCTCCGATAATCACCGGCTGTAAATCGGCTTTGGCCATCATCACACTCCGGCGTCCACAGGCATGGCTGTTACAAAACGCATACCTTCCTGCAACGGCGTGGTGCAGGCACGAAGGCGCTGCCCCTCTTCCGTCATAACATAACAATCCTGACAGGCACCGATCAGGCAGAAACCCGCACGGTTCTCACCGGTGAACTCGGTTTGGCGCACATGAGAGCTAACCGCCATAATAGCAGTCAGCACCGTGTCGCCGAGGCGTCCGACCTGTGCAACGCCGTTCAGTGAAAAGTCTATTGGCTTTTCATCCTGACGGTAGCGGCGGTGAAATTGCCCGCCGCTATGTGAAGTTTGCGTTTGAGCACTCACTGCGGATCAGCCTTTTCCGACCAGAATACGATCCAGACCAAACAGGCGATCCAGAATGACCATCGCAACCGTTGCCACAAGGATCATCAGGGCAGAGACCGCAGCCATCATCGGATCAATCGATTCACTGGCATACATATACATGCGCACCGGCAGAGTGACTGTTGACGGCGAGGTCACGAAGATCGACATTGTCAGCTCGTCGAAACTATTGATGAAAGCCAGCAACCAGCCACCGCTCACACCCGGCAACAGCAATGGCAGGGTGATGCGTTTGAACACTGTCCATTCACCGGCACCCAGCGTGCGGGCAGCATTTTCCGCATTGCGATCCATGCTGCTTAATGAGGCCAGTACCAGACGCAGCGCATAAGGCGTGATGATAATCGCGTGCGTTGCCACCAGCCAGAAGAACGAACCGCTCATCCCCATCAGCGAGAACAGACGCAGGAACGCAACACCGAGTACCAGATGCGGAATAATCAGCGGCGACAGGAACAGCGCATTCAGTGCATCGCGCCCCGCAAAATCATAACGGGTGATTGCCAATGCTGACGGCACCGCCAGCAAAGTGGAAATCGTCGCCGCAAGGAAGGCCAGTTTCAGACTGTTTCCGAAGGAGGTCATGAAATCATTATGCTTGAACACGGCTTCAAACCAGCGCAGCGACAACCCGTTCCAAGGCATTGTCAGCGTGTTTTCCGGTGTGAAAGCAACAAGGCAGACTACCACCATCGGCGCCAGCATGAAGATGACAACAAGGCTGTGAAAAATCAGAGCAACAGGACCATTTTTCTGCATGATATTACCCCAACTTCCGTTTGGCCTGACCTTCAATCATACGATTATAGGCAATCATGATGATGAGGTTTGCGACGAGAACAATGATGGCAATGGCAGCACCGAGCGGCCAGTTGAGCTCAATCATGAACTCGTCATAGACAACGGTTGCAGCCATTTTCAAACGGCGGCCACCGAGCAGGCCGGGAATAGCAAAAGAGCTTGCCGACAAGGCAAAAACGATCAGGCTACCGGAGAGAATGCCGAGCATAGCCTGCGGAAACACGATACGGCGCAGCGCCGTAAAGCGTGATGCACCAAGTGTCAGCGCTGCGGCTTCCACCGTCGGGTCGAGTTTCTGCAACACTGTCCAGACCGGAATAACCATGAATGGCAGCATGATATGCACCAGACCGATAACAATCGCGGTTTCGGTATAGAGCAGCTGCACCGGCTCCAGCCCGACTGTTGTCAGCGCACCATTGATGAAACCATTACGGCCAAGGATCATGCTCCAGCCGAAGGTACGTACCACAACCGAGACCAGCAGCGGGCCGATAATCACCAACAGGAAAATCGAGCGCCAAGGAGAGCGCATATTCGAGAGAATATAGGCTTCCGGCACGCCGATCACCACGGCAATCACTGTTGTGATCAGCGCAAGACGCAAAGTGCGCCAGAAAATCGACAGGTAATAATCATCCTGCAACACTTGCGTATAATTGTGCAGGGTGAAGGTGTTTTCGATACCGGTATCGTAATTGTAGCTGTTGAACGACAGAATGACTGTCAGCGCCAGTGGCAGCAGCACAAGACCGATGAAAAGCAAAGTCGCAGGCCCTGCCAGAAACAGCGGAGCAAAGCGGCGTTGTGCCTGAGATGGGGCGGCAGAGGTTGCGCTCATGGTCAGGCCGCTCCGCCTGCGAGCATCCGGCAATCTTCATGCTGCCAGACCAAACCAACTGTTTCGCCTTCTGCCGGTGGCGGTGTGCCAACATTTGGCAGCGACACAGACAATTGTCCGGCAGGTGTTGCAACCGTGACAAACCACTGGCTGCCCATAAAATAGCGGGTGGCAACAGTACCATCCACATGACCGGCACCGGCTGCGGTGAGGTTCAGTTTTTCCGGACGGATGAACAGAGAAACCTTGTCGCCGCTCACAGGTTGTTCCGGCTTGAAGCGTATAGCGGTATTTTCAATCGCCAGCATATCCGCTTCAACCTGCGCACTCAGGAAGTTGGACTTGCCGACAAAGTTGGAAATAAAATCATTCCGCGGATGCTCATAGAGCTTATAAGGCATATCAACCTGCGTGATATTACCCTTCTCCATCACCACAATACGGTCACTGATCGACAAAGCTTCCGCCTGATCGTGGGTCACCATAATGGTGGTAATGCCCACAGCACGCTGAATGCGGCGCAGCTCAAACTGCATTTCTTCACGCAGCTGCGCATCAAGATTGGACAAAGGCTCATCCAGCAGCAGCACCGGCGGATTGATCACCAGCGCACGGGCAATCGCCACACGCTGACGCTGACCGCCGGACATTTCACGCGGATAGCGGTCGGCCAATGCAGAGAGATGCACGAGAGCCAGCGTTTCTTTCACGCGCTCATCACGTTCCGCTTTCGGCACTTTGCGCATTTCCAGACCAAAGCTGACATTCTGCGCAACAGTCATATGCGGAAACAGTGCATAGCTCTGAAACACCACGCCGAGCTGACGCTGAGCCGGAGCCGTATAGGTAATATCGCGACCATCCAGCGTGACAGAACCGGATGATGGCGTCACCAGACCGGCGATCATCTGCAATGTCGTTGTCTTGCCGCAGCCGGAAGGACCGAGCAGAGAGATAAACTCACCTTTTTCCACAGCCAGATCGAAATCTTTCACCGCTGTGAATTTTCCATAAATTTTGGAAACCTGTTTCAGGTTCAAAAAGCTCATGCATACCTCCCTGAGCAGTACCGGCATTTCTGCGCTGCGGGTTATCCGGCCGTTTACCGCTCTCTCAATCGGCCTGTTTCATGGCTGCCTTGTAACAAGGGCATGCGGGCAGATTTCACTTAAAGCGGAATTTATCCAATAATTGACAGAAATTTTGCGAATTAGACAAATTCTATTTTCTATTCTGAAATATTTTATATAGTTTAATCCATAATACGGAATTATTCCAATTCAAGAGTCGCGCAATGAGTGAAAATACGAAATCCCCTGTGAATACGAGCCTCACAAAAGCCATCCAGATTTTAAAAGGACTGGCTGCTCATTCACGGGACGGAATGCGGCTGATTGATCTGGCACGCGAGCTGGAACTCAGCCAGCCATCCACGCATCGCCTGCTCAAAAGCCTGATCAGCGAAGGACTGGTTGAGCAGATCAACGACACAAAATCCTATCGCCTCTCGCTGGATTTTTTCTGCATGGCAGCGCAAACCCGCCAGCGTGATGGTATATTGGATTTTGCCCGTCCGGCACTGCTACGTCTGTCAGCTACCTTTAACGACACCGTATTTCTGCTAGTGCGCAGCGGTTTTGATGTCGTGTGTCTCGACCGCGTGGAAGGCCCGTTTCCGATCCGCTCTTTCACAGGTGATATCGGCGGCAAAGTTCCGCTCGGTATTGGTCAGGGCAGCATTGCCATTCTGGCTTTTCTGCCGGAAGAAGAGCGCGAGGCGATTATCCGTTTTAACATGCCGCGCATTCTCGACCGCGCAGCGATTGATGAAGTTGATCTGCGCATTATGATTGACAGTGTAAGACAGACCGGCGCTGCCCATATGAATTTTGAAATGATTGAAGGCATGGCAGGACTGGGCGTGCCGGTGCTGGATCAGAACGGCACAGCCGTTGCGGCACTGAGTATCGGCACACTGGCCTCGCGCCTGACAGAACAGCGCCAGCGCACCATCGCTGATCTTTTGAAAAAAGAAGCAGCACTGATTTCCAGCAAGCTCAATCCGTTTGATGCGACATTGCGCTATCCAAGTCAGGCGCTGTCGCGATAAATCATTCACCGCTGTATCCTTGCCAGATGCTGCGGCACTACCGACCTCAGCCGGGCAATTCTGGTGCATCCTGCTGCTTTCGCCGCAATGCAACCTCTCTGAGCAACCAGTCGAGGAAATCTTTTGTCACCGGCTTTGACCGAAACAAGTCCTCCTGACATACAAACTGGTAGGTTTCCTGCGGTTCAAAGCAATGTTCCGAGACCAGAAACATCTGGCCGGTTTTAAGCTCCTGCTCAACCAGCGCCTGATCGATCAGCGCCACACCCTGTCCCTCTTTAACCGCCTCCAGAATAATATGCTGATCGTCAAAAATCAGATCCTGCTGACTATGACCAAGCATCAGGCCGGATGTGGCAATCCAGCTCTGCCATTCCGATACGGAGCGATAATGCAGACGGTTGCTGCATAAAAGTTCCGTTGCACTCTTATATTGATTACGGATGGACGTCCCGCAAACCGGTACCAGCCTTTCACGCAGCAATTGTTTTGAGAATTTTCCGGCCACACCACCCAGACGATAATCGATCACAATATCCGGCTGACCAGATGCAGGCACATTGGTATCAAGATGCGACAGGTGCAGCTGCAGACCCGGATGCTGCGCCAGAAATTCAGAAATGCGCGGCGCAATGATTTTCATCGAAAAGAATGGCCCCACTTTAACACGCAACACCTTCTGCGCCGTGCGCGGACTGATATGGCGGATTGTTCCGGCCAGATCGTCAAAGGCACGCTGACAGGATGTGAACAGCAGACTACCTTCCTGTGTCAGTTCCACACCGTGCTGTCTGCGGATAAACACCCGCAAACCCAGATAGTCCTCCAGCAGGCGGATCTGATGGCTGACCGCGCCCTGCCCGACGCATAATTCATCCGCTGCTGCCGTGAGACTGCCGCAGCGCGCAGCGGCCTCAAAAGCCCGCAATGATTTCAGTCCGGGTAAATCACGCATCTTTCATCCTGTCCGGAATTTCTCAGATATGAATTATTTCGATATTTTAAATCAATTTTTTCACATTGCATACAGGTTTTAAATCCATCATGCTGGCAATTGAAAAAACAATAAAAATTCAATTAAATTATTAATATCAATGTTTTAATTGATATTAAATTAGTTTCACACGGCGAATGGAAGCGCCAAGAACAAGCCTTTATTCTAAAATCAAACATTAGAAGAATGAAGGGCAACATCGGGGAATCTTTAATGAAATCAGCATTCATATCAGCGGTAAGCCTGATCGCTCTGGGCATTATGACCGCTCAGGCTCCGGCGGCAGAAAAACTGCGCATCGGCACAGAAGGTGACTACAAGCCGTTCAATTATGTAACCGGCAGCGGCGAAATCAAAGGTTTTGACTATGATATCGGGCAGGCCGTCTGCGCTGAAATGAAAGTTGAGTGCGAATGGAGCACGCATGAATGGTCGGGGATCATTCCTGCCCTGCAATCCGGCAAATTTGATGTGATGATCGCCTCAATGGCCGTCAATGAAGAGCGCAAAAAGCAGGTTACTTTCAGCAATCCGTATTATTTCAATGCCATGCATTTCATTGCCCGCAAGGATCTCGGCATTCAGGAAATCTCCAAAGAAGCCCTGAAAGGCAAGGTCATCGGCACCCAGTCCGGCTCGGTTGCGGTCGATACGCTCAAAGACTATTTCCCTGACAATGAAGTGAAACTCTATCCTTCGCTCAGCGAGGTATTCCTCGATATGGACAGCGGCCGTCTCGATATGGTTCTGGAAAGCCAGATGGCGCTGAGTGACTGGCTGGCGCAGGACAGCGGTAATTGCTGTGAATTTGCCGGCAAGCCTTTCATTCTGGATGCGGCACAGGGCAATGCAATGGCCGTGCGTAAAGACAGCGGCGATCTGGCAGAGCGCCTCAACTCCGCGCTTGCAGCCATCATCAAAAACGGCACTTACGACAAGATCCGCCAGCAATATTTTGACTTCGACATTATGGTTCGTCCGGTCAATGCCAGCGCCTATCTGAAGTAAATCTGCACGCCTCAGATCATTTCTTCCCCCGTAGCCTGCAAACAGCGTTCCGTTCACAGGCTCATGCTTTCTGCCCTGCTCACAGCAAAAGCAGGCGGGGCAGAAAGCCTTTCGCTTGCAATATCAATACCGCATAAATGAAAGATGCCCCTATGAGCTTCAAAGTCGCCGTTCTTGAACTCAATCAGGAAACCAATACTTTTTCCAAGCTGAAGACCACTTTGAAGGACTTCCATCTCTGCCACTATTTTAAAGGACAGGAAATCGAAACCCACTGCCGCGGCACCAATTCCGAGATCGGCGGCTTTATCGAATGTTGCGAAGCCTATGGCTGGGAGCCGGTTTATACGGTTGCCGCCCGTGCCGAACCGGGTGGCTTGGTAGAAAAATCCATGATCGAGCATTTTCAATGCGATGTGGCTGAAACGCTAGAAGGACACAAACCGGACGGCGTGTTCATTGTTTTCCACGGCGCTATGTGCACGGAAAGCGCGGATGATGCCCAGATCGAATTGCTGCAATTCATCCGTGGCATCGTTGGCAATGATATACCGGTTGCCGGTACATTCGACTTGCACGCCAATAGCGCACCGGAAATGAGTGCGCTGCTGGATATTGCCGTTTCTTTCCGCACCTATCCGCATGTGGATATGGCTGAATGCGGACGTAAGGCAGGTAAATTGCTTGAAGACGCGATGCGCGGTCAGATCAGCCCTGCGATTGCTGTGCGCCAGCCGCCAATGCTGAATGGCTGTAATGACGGCCGCACTACCCATGCCTGCGCTATGACTGAAATTCTGGAGATCGCAGACAAGATTGCAGCACAGGACGGCATTCTCGCCACTTCGATCAATGCCGGTTTTTATGATGCCGATGTGTTTAACACAGGCCCTTCTGCTGTGGTTTGCTATGACCGCAATAAGGTGAATGAAGCTCAAGCCGTTAGTCACGCCGAACAACTGTGTCAGGAAATTTGGAACCGTCGCGAGGATGAGGATAACCGCTTGCAGGCACCGGAAATGCCCGAGGCAATCCGTGCGCATTTTGCCAATAACACCAAACAAGGCCCGCTGGTAATTGCCGACTTCTCCGATAATCCGGGCTGCGGTGCTTATAGCGATGCCACAACCGTACTGAAGGGCTTATTGGAAACCAATGTCGGGCGTTCAGCCTTTGGTGCTTTCTGTGACCCGCAGGCCGTTGCAGAACTGGCAGCGGTAGGTATCGGTGCGCAATGCACCGTCAGCCTTGGCGGTAAAGTTGACCCGAAAATCGGTGGCGGTGCGATTACTCTGACCGGTGAAGTCATTGCCATTTCAGACGGCAATATCACTTTTGAAGGCCCGATGTTTCAGGGGCTACCAGCCTCACTTGGCAAAAGTGTCTGTTTCCGTGTCGGCAATACCGACATGCTGATTTCATCAGAACGCCAGCAAATGCTAGATAAAAACCTGTTCCGCAGCGTTGGCATTGAGCCTGCCGACTATGATATTGTTGTGGTGAAGTCGCAGCAGCATTTCCGCGCTGCTTTCGGGCCCATTGCCTCGGCGATTATTGAAGTGGATGCCGATGGGTTGAGCACGGCTAATCTCGGTGCCCGCGATTATAAAAAACTGCGCCGCCCGATCTATCCGCTGAATACAGAAACAACATTCAGCGCCTGACCAATAAATCACATAACAACAAAACCGGCTTTGCCTTGCATGGCCGGTTTTGTTTTGTCTGCTTCAACCCTGTTTTAAAGCTGGTCATTTGTATTGGGGAACAGTTATAGAAAACTGTCCTTTAAAAACATAAAGCTGCACAGACCATGGAACTTCGCTCCCTCGCCTATTTTGTTCTGGCCTGCCAGTATTATAATCATGCAGAAGCGGCCAAAGCCGAGCAGATTTCGCCCTCCACTCTCAGCACCACAATTTCTGCGCTTGAGACAGAGTTAGGGCTGGAGCTTTTTGTGCGCGGCCCCAAAGGTCTGGTGCCAAGCGAGGCCGGACGCTGGCTGTTTCAGCAGGCGACTGCGACCTTGCAGGCAGTAGAAACCGCTTTCTCCGGTAAAGCCATTTCTACTGCGCTGAAAGTCAGCTCGCCGCTGCATTTCATGTTCGGCAAATTATCCCGCGCGGCAACGGCAGCCGTGCGCCCGTTCCGGCTTTCCCATCCTGAATATTATGCACAAGTGCATTTCCGCTCGCCTCTCATCAGCGCTTTCGACACCAGTAAACCTGAGAATACAGATATTCTGATGGGTTATGCCTCGCAAAATGGCAGCGATCAGGAACAATTTCTGTTTGATGATGAATGGATTGCCGTTGCAGGCGGGTTGATACCCGATGAAGATCAGGCTCCGCTCAGCCCAGAGGATTTGCGCAATTACAGCCTGTGGCTGCCGCCGCTACTACCAGCCGAAGAAGCGCGTATCCGCGCCTATTGCCGCCAGCATGACCTGCCTGCGCCGGAGATGACGTCGGAAGATGTGGGGATTTTCACCCGTCTTAAACAAGCCAAGCAACCGGTGCTTCTGCTGGCACCGCATAGTCTGCTGGCCAGCGGCATCAGCCGCAATGATCTCGCAGTGCTGCAATTGCAAAACCCGTTACATAGCCCTGTCACAGCCAAAATCACCACTAAAGATGAAAAATTGACTATCGTCGCGCAGGATTTCATCAGGCAGGTGCGTGAAGAACTGAACCGGCAGACCGTGACGCTCTATAATCCGCCGGTCTCCCTGCGTGATATTCAGAGTATTCTGACGCTCTATCATTGCCGTAATATGAGCGAAGCCGCCCGCAGGCTCAATCAAACCCAACCTGCTTTGTCTGCACAATTGCGCAAAACAGAGCAGTTGATGGGCACAGCCCTGTTTGCCCGCCATTATAAAGGCCTGCACCCGCTGCCGACTGCAGTGCATAAAGCGCCTTTGCTGCAAAGCGTCCTCAATCTGGCTGATGTGATCCGTCAAGGTGCGCAGCAAATTGCGGTGATGGACGAACCGGTGATTTCTTTCGGCCTCAGCCCGATGGTCTTGCTCAGTCCGATCAGCACGACTGCCATCAGCAATGCGATGCGTGAATGGCAGCACCTATGTCCGCATGTGCTGCTAAAAGTGAGTGAGGCACCGGCACATAATCTGCAAGAACGGTTAAAGCAGGGAGAGTGCTCCATCGCTCTGCTTGAGAGTACAATACACCCTGAAAATGCTGCATTCTTAACTGATCTGGGGCCACTGCAATATATTTCCGATATTGATGCAGAAGACGCACCGCTGGCTTTGCCTGCTACCGGTGACAGTATCCGCAACGCGTTGATGCAAATGCCGGAAGCGACCGAGTATCAACCGGCACTGGAAACCCAGTCCCTGCAATTATGTCTGGCACTCGCGGGTAACGGCTATAGCACGATTATCCCTGCGGCTCTGGCAGACAATATCAGCTCCGCCAAGCCTTTATTACAGCACATTTTGCCGGATGCACCGCATTTCTATCTGACTGCGGGTACCAGCGGCACCCGCAATCTCAATGAGCCGGAGCATATTCTGCTCGCTTGTTTGCGTAAGGCGTTTCAGGCAGCCAACTGACGATAGGCTGCCATATAGGCTTCCGCCTGACCAAAACTGTGTTCATTTACCAGCAGGCGCTTGACCAGCGGAGAAATTGCACATTCCTCGGTCATGCCAATACCGCCGTGAAGCTGAACAGCTTCCTGTGCAATATGGCGGGCTGACCACAATGTCTGCACCCATGCGGCAAGGGTCAGAGCACGGGCATCTTCTGCACCATTATCCTGCGCTTCCGCTGCTGCTTCAACCAAAGCTTTTGCCTCATCCAATGCCACAGACATATCCACAAGACGGAACTGAATGGTTTGGAAAGAGCCAAGCGCTTTGCCGAACTGTTTGCGCATCCGCATATAATCCAGCGTCTGCCGGTAGAGATTATCCATCGCGCCGAGACTATCTGCGGCAACGGCAATCAGAATATCTGCGGCACAAGCTTCGATGCGCCGTTGTACATCAGCGCCAGAGAGCAGCACCTGAATATCAGCTGGTGCAATATCTGCCGTGATTTCACTCATCATCCGGCCGTCAATCATTGATAATTGACGGAACTGTGCCTTTTCCGGAGAGATCAGACACAGAGCAACGCCACCGTCTTGTTGCACCAGACACAACAGCTTTTCCGGCTCCCGCACGCCAAAAACCTGAGTTTTTTTGAGTGCCAGACCAGTGCCGGTCAATTCCGGCAGGTTCGCGGGTTTAATCCCCTGCGCTGCTGTCGCCAGTTGACCGGCAATGCCTAAGCGCATCTCGCCTGCGAGAAAGCTTTCCAGCAATGGTGCAACATCCGGATTGCTCTTCTGCGCTTCACATAACAGACTTGCTGCCAGTGCTGCACCGCAAGCAAAATCTACAGGCAAGGCAACACTTCCCAGAGCCTGCGCCACAGCTGCCAGACCTTCTGCGCCCAGTTCCGCACCGCCCGATGCCTCCGGCAGCGCAAGACCAATCAGCCCCATTTCCGCAATTTGCGGCCACAGATCAAGGTCAGTCTGTGGTAAGCCGTTTTCCGGTGTGTGATCGGCAGCAAAGCGGCTCACAAAATCCGTCAGCATCCGCAATTCGTCTGCTTTTTCTTCACGTGTTTTCTGCATATCCGCTCTCTCACCTTAAACCCAGAACCTGCTTGGCAAGGATCATGCGCTGAATTTCATTTGATCCACCCCAAATGGTCAGCTTGCGCAAATTGAGCCATGCAGCAGCGGCACCGGCAGCCACCGGATTTTCTGCATCCGCCTCACCATCAAGGAATGCCTCGCTGTAAGGCAGCACCTGCGAACCCCAAATATCCAGTCGCAGTTGCGCCAATGCCTGTGCAATTTCTGTACCGCGGATTTTGAGCTTTGAGGCTTCGGGGCCCGGATTTTCACCCGCTTCACTCTGCGACAGGAGTTTCAGTTCCATATGCTCCAGCGCCAGACGTTGAATTTCAATCCGCGTCATACGATCCTGCAACAGCGGATCATTCGCTACACCAAGGCGTGCAGCATCTTCTTTCAATTCACCGAGAATACGCTTGGAACGCGCAGCACCGGACATGGAAAAACGCTCATATTCGAGCAGATATTTGCCATAGCCCCAGCCTTCGCCCTCGGTACCGATCAGGTTTTCAACTGGCACACGCACATCATTAAAAAACACCTCGTTAAACTCGGCTTCACCATCCAATGTGCGGATCGGGCGAACTGTGATGCCGGGAGTGCGCATATCAATCAGCAGGAAGGAAATGCCCTGCTGCGGACGTTCGCCTTTATGCGTGCGTACCAGACAGAAAATCCAGTCTGCCCATTGCGCCCATGTCGTCCAGATTTTCTGACCATTGACCACATAATGATCACCATCCCGCACGGCCGAAGTGGTCAGCGACGCCAGATCGGAACCAGCACCCGGTTCGGAATAGCCCTGACACCAGAATGTCCGGTTCTCACGGATATCCGGCAGAAAGCGTGCCCGCTGTTCATCATTACCAAAGGAATGAATGACAGGCCCCGCCATGGCAATGCCGAACTGACATGGATGCGGCGCGCAGATTGCACCATATTCCTGCTCAAACAAATAGCGTTGCACCGGTGTCAGACCGGCACCGCCCATCTCTTTGCTCCAACCGATCGCATACCAGTTGCGCGCTGCCAGCACTTCCTGCCAGCCGGTCAGATCTTCCTTGGTCAGGCGAATATTGTGCCGGACCTTATAGGCCAGCGCTTCCGGCAGATTGGCACGCAAATAAGCGCGTGCATCCGCTGCGAATGCGCGGTCGGCATCCGTAATCTGTAGTCCCATTCTTGTACTCCGTCCCTTAAATCACAAGGATAATCAGACAATACCGGCGCTTGTCAGCGCACTGATCTGTGTTTCATCCATATTCAGAAATTCCCGCAAAATATCCGCGCCGTCAGCGCCCAGCTCCGGTGCCTGCCGGATATCACCACGCGGCAAGCCGTCGAAATGCACCGGCTGTTCCGGCACCAGCAGCTTGCCCAATTGCGGATGTTCAACTTCATGCAGCAATTGACGATTCTGCGCATGAGCGCTTTGTGCGGCCTCATCCACTGCCCAGATTTCTGATACCGGCAAACCGCCTTTACCGAGCTTCTCCACCACTTTGGCAGCAGTATAGTGCCGTGACCAATCCTCAATCTCAGCCTGCAAAGCATCGCGGTTCTGACTGCGCAACTGATCGGAGGCAAAACGCGGATCTTCCGCCAGATGCGGCTTGCCCAGCGCCTCTGCGAGACGGGCGAACAAAGCCTTATTGGCCACCGCGAGAATGAAAGGCGCATCCGATGCAGCAAATGCTCCGAAAGGCGCAGAGAGCGGATGTTGATTACCAAAGCGTGCAGGCCGGTTACCACTGCCCTGCCATCCGGCAAGTACTGTCGGCAGCAAACTGAACAGCGCATCAAACATCGCCACATCAATCCGTGCGCCCTGTCCGGTGACCGAGCGACGGTAAAGTGCAGCTGAAATCGCCTGCGCCGCATAAATACCGGAAACAATATCGCCGATGGAGTCGCCAACCAGCGTCGGTGCACCAGCTGCCTCACCGGTCACACTCATCATGCCGGACAGCGCCTGCGCTACCACATCATAGCTCGGCATAGCGGCCATCGGCCCCTGCTGGCCAAAGCCAGAGACGGAGCAATAGACCAGATCAGGCTTCAGCGCCTGCAATTGCTCAGCGCCAATGCCCAGACGGTCAGCCACACCCGGTCGGAAATTTTCCAGCACCACATCGGCCTTCAGTGCCAGCTCCTGTGCGATTTTCACCGCCTCAGGCTGGCGCAGGTCGAGCTTCAGACTACGCTTATTGCGGTTAAACAGCTGAAAATTGATACTCTGATTGTTACGCACCGCGCCCATATAGCGCTGATCGTCGCCCTGCGGCGGCTCGACCTTAATGATCTGCGCGCCCTGATCCGCCAGTATAGCAGAGCAAAACGGCCCAGCCAAAACACGGGAAAAATCCAGCACCGTAATACCCGCAAAAGGCTTCTGCTGCTTCACCATTCCAATTCCTCCATACCGGAGACAAGAATAAGAAACCGCGCCATGCCTTGTGAAATAATGATACGGCAATCAGCCTATAAAATTTACCGAATTATCCCGTGTAATTGAGCAGTGCCGCGCCGCCTGTCAGCCCCGCTCCTGCCGCTGTCAGCAGGACCAGATCACCTTTGCGATATTGATTTTGCCCCAGAGACAGACTGAGCGGAATGGTCGCCGCCGATGAGTTGCCATAATCCCTGATCGTGCGGGCAGTCACCGCATTGCTCAGTCGCAATTGCTCCCCCACCGCATCAAAAATCCGCGCATTGGCCTGATGCGGCACAAAATGACCAATCGCAGAGGGGGCAACATTAGCTTGCTCTAAAACGGTTTTGCCGCATTCCATCATAGTCTTCACCGCTTGCGCAAACATAGTGCGGCCATCGCGCATAGTCATCAATGTTTCACCTGCCGGAATGCCGATCAGATCATAGTGACTGCCATCACTGGTGAGTGTGGAACTGACCAGATTGCACAACCCGTCTCGGGATGGTGCCAGCACAACGGCTCCGGCCGCATCACCAAACATCACGGCAGACGCCCGCTCCTGCCGGTTGATACGACGCGAAAGAATATTCGCCGCAACAATCAGCACAGCCTTTCCCTGCATGCGCACCAATGCATCCCCCATCACCAGCGCATAGAGAAAACCGGAACAGGCACCGGCAAGATCAACCGCACCGGCATCTGACAGCCCTAATTTATGTGCCAGCAAAGGTGCAGAAGGCGGCAAAAGATGATCGGGCGTTGATGTCGCCAGCAAGACCATTCCGATTTCAGATTGAGCTATACCAGCATTTGCCAGCGCCATGCGTCCGGCCTTTGCTGCCAGATCCGTCAGTGTCTCACCATCCTCAACCCAATAACGACTGCGGATGCCGGTGCGGCGTTCAATCCAACCGCTCTCAATTCCAAGCTCGGCTTCGATCTCTGCGTTGAAAACCTGACGCTTTGGAACAGCATGACCAAAGCCGATAATGGAAGACGGATAAAACCCGCTCATAATTTGCCGCTTTGCAACAGGTCAACCGCCTCATCAATCAACTGATAGCTACGCTGCAACTCCTGCGCGGTGACACAATAAGGCGGCATCAGATACAGCACATTACCGAGCGGCCGGAGCAGCACATCATGTGCGCGAAAAAATGCTTTCAGCCGTAAAGCCACATTCGAGAGATAACCGCTGCTTTGCGCTTTAACATCCAGTGCTGTGATGGTTCCGCATTGCCGGACATTCTCAAAGCGTGGATCATTTTTGAAACGCGCCAGCTCGCAGCTTTGCATGGCCTGCAAATTCTGCACCCTTTGCAAAACCGGCTCATCACGCCAGATTTGCACATTAGCCAAACCAGCCGCACAGGCAATCGGGTTAGCCGTATAGGAGCTCGAATGATAAAAAGTGCGACTTCGATCACTTGAGAGATGTGCTTCAAATATTTCCGGCACACACAGCGTCACCGCCAGAGGCAGCGCCCCGCCGGTAATACCCTTAGAGAGACACAGAATATCCGGTGTAATACCGGCCTGCTCACTCGCGAATAAAGTGCCGGTGCGTCCCCAGCCGGTCATGACCTCATCGCAAATCAATAAAACTCCATGCGCTTCAGCAATGGCTTTCAACTGCCGCAGCACAAAAGCCGGATAGATTTTCATGCCGCCTGCACCAAGCACCAGCGGCTCAACAATTAATGCTGCCAAGTCCCCGCCACGACAGAGCTGATCAAACGCATCCAGTGTTTGCTGTTCACTTCCCTCGGCGGGAAACGGAATTGTCGCCACATCATAAAGCAGCGCACCATAGGCCGCATTGAACACGCCGCGCTCACCGGCAGACATGGTGCCGATTGTGTCACCGTGATAACTACCGGCCATCACCGCAATTTTGGAGCGTGGTTCACCGCGATTATGAAAATAGCCCAGCGCCATTTTCAGCGCCACTTCCACGCATGTCGAGCCACTGTCGGAATAGAACACATGTGACAGACCATGCGGAACGATGCGGATCAGCTCCTGCGCCAATTGCTCCGCCGGTTCATGGCTATATTCCGCAAAAATGATCTGGTCATATTGTTCTGTTGCTTCACGAATTGCCTGCATAATCGGTGGCGTGCGGTGACCATGGGTAATCACCCACCAGGACGAAATCAGATCCAGAATTTTGCGCCCGTCTTCATCAATCAGATAGGCACCTTCCGTGCGGGTAATCTTTTTCGTAACAGGCTCCAGCAGATGCTGGGTAAACGGATGCCAGACCGGCGATGAATAATGGCTCATCGGTCACCTCCGATAAAATCATGCAGATTAAAGTTCTCTGTAAACGCTTGAGCCAATGTCTGCGGGTTCAGATCATCCAGCACCGGCAGGCGACCAAGGCGGCGCACTTTTCCTAGTTCGCAGATGATCCCTTCACTGTCCTCATGCGCATGGCCAATAAAGGCCACGCCGAGCACCGGAATATTGCGACTGCGTAACGCTTCCAAAGACAGCAGACTATGATTGATTGTGCCAAGCTGTGTGCGGGCGCAGAGAATGAGTGGCTGTTGCCAGCGGATGAAAATATCAAGATAAGTTTCTGCGTGTGTCAGCGGCACCATCAGGCCACCTGCACTTTCCACCACCAACGGCCGATCGCAGTGCGGAATGGTCAGAGCAGCGGGATCGATTTCCACCCCCTCCTGCTCAGCCGAGAGATGCGGCGAGGCAGGCAGTTGCAAACGCCATTGCTCCGGCAGAACAGGGCATTCCGGTGCCAGACGGCGCACGGTCTCGCTGTCTGTCTCCTCCTCCAGACCGGATTGCACCGGCTTCCAATAACTGCCCTGCAGGGCTTGGGTCAGGGCTGCGCTGAAGATGGTTTTACCGATACCGGTATCGGTACCGCTGACAATAAATACGGGATTATTCATAGGAATGTGCAATCTGTTTCAGCACTTCAGCCATACGGGTGATCTGTGCCTCATCAACATTTAAGGTAATAGAAATGCGCAGCCGTGCTGTGCCGAACGGTACTGTCGGCGGGCGGATAGCACGGATATCAAAGCCATGATTTTGCATAGCTTTGGCCATTGCGACTGCACGTTGATTATCGCCCACGATATAGGGAATAATCTGCGAACCGCTTGGCTGCAAATATCGTTCAGCATGGTGGATAAGTGCGTGTAACTTCTCACGCCGCTGCGGTTCTGCAACCAACGCCTTCACGCTACCGCGCACAATCGCTGCCTGCAAAGGCGCTGGCGCAGTTGAGAAAATAAAGCCTCGCGCCCGATTAATCAGCACATCAATCAAAACTTTTGCCGCGCAGAGCAGTGCACCGGAAGCACCAAGTGCCTTGCCGCAAGTATGCAGGATCAGAACATTGTCCCGCCCTGCAAAATCCGCCGCTAAACCCCGCCCGTCTGCGCCAAACACGCCGGTCGCATGCGCCTCATCAATATAAAGAAAACAGTCATAGCGATCAGCCAAATTGCTCAGTTCTGCGAGCGGCGCAAAATCACCATCCATAGAATAGAGGCTTTCCACTGCCAGCCAGAGATTGCCGCTTTTCTCAGTCGCACGAAACTGCCGGATGGCCGCTTCAAATGCCGCAAGATCATTATGCGGCACGCTTTGGGTCTTCGCTTTGCCAGTCTGCATACCGGCATGAATACTGGCATGGATCAGCGCATCATAAAGCACCAGATCGCCAGCTTGGGGGAGCGTTGCAAATACTGCCTGATTAGCGTCGAACCCGCTGGCGAAGTACAAAACCTGAGATGCTTTGAAAAAAGCAGCAGCTTCCGCCTCCAGCGCTTCATGCTCCGGATGATTGCCACGCAACAAACGTGAACCACCGGAGCCAACCGGCACGCCACGCTCCAGCGCCTGACTGGCAATATTGCGTAAATAGTCCGAGCCAGCCAGCGCCAGATAATCATTGGATGAGAAATCTGCACCTTGCGCCACGTTGAGACTGCGCAGCCGACCTTTGCTTTCAAGCCGTTGTAATATCGCATTGTAAGGCTGCATCAGCATGTGCAGCTTTCCTCGGCCACAGTCTCAGCCTGCATGCCCAAACGCTTCAACAAATCCGCATCGCGGTCATCGCCGGCATTGGCGGCAGTCAGTAGAACATCACCGATGAAAATCGAATTGGCACCGGCGAAGAAACACATTGCCTGCATTTCATCACTCATATTGCTGCGCCCTGCAGTAAGCCGCACATGAGACGTCGGCATCATAATCCGCGCCAAGGCGATAATGCGGATGAAAGCGATAGAATCCACCGGTTTGGCATTGGCGAGTTTGGAGCCTTCAATCGGGATCAGCATATTGATCGGCACGCTTTGCGGCACTTCTTCAAGATTAGCCAGCGTCACCAGCATATTAACGCGATCCTGCTCGCTCTCCCCCATACCGAGAATGCCACCGGAACAGACATTGATACCGGCCATCCGCACATTATCCAGCGTATCCAGCCGGTCTGCGAAAGTGCGGGTGGTAATGATCTGCGGGTAAAATTCCTCTGATGTATCAATATTGTGATTGTAATAATCCAAGCCCGCCGCACTGAGCTTTTGTGCCTGCGGCAGTGACAACATGCCGAGCGTCATGCAGGTTTCCATGCCCATGGCCTTGACCCCCTGAACCATGGCAACGACCATATCCATGTCGCGCTCTTTGGGACTACGCCATGCCGCGCCCATACAATAGCGCGTCGCACCGGCAGCCTTTGCCTGCCGCGCTTCAGCCAGCACACGCTCGACTTCCATCAATTTGGAAGCCTTCAGACCTGTCGGATTATGGGCTGACTGGTTGCAATAGAAACAATCCTCAGGGCAGCCACCGGTTTTAATGCTCAGCAATTTGCTCATCTGCAAACGGTTCGGGTCGAAGTTCTGCCGGTGAATGACATGCGCCTGAAACATCAGATCATTAAACGGCAAATCATAGACGCGGCGCGCTTCCTCTGCCGTCCAGCGTGTCTGAGGTGCATTCTGATGAGAAACAGGCTGAGACATGAAATATCCTTATAAAATGATGCTCGTCATAAATTATAGATAATTTTACGAGATTCGGAATTTTCACTTCAGTTAAAACTTCAAAATTGATATGTCCATATAAAAAAATCTATAAATTCATATCGCAACAAACCCAATATTGAATTTTTATCTATAATTTGACGCAAGCCTCCTCTGATGCTCCTCCTATCAAAACTTCGTCAGCCTCATGAATTCAGTGTCTTTTGCTGCAATTTTTGTATTATGCAGGCAGTTCAGATCAGAACCGCAAGAGAGATTTCATAGTGCCGGTACATTTCAAACGCCTTTCACTCGCCATTTTGGCGCTGGGCATATCTGTTGCTTTCAGCAGCCCACTACAGGCAACTGTACCCGCCACCGGCACCGATCATCTGAATAAAGCCTTGCAGGAATTTATTGTGCGGCTGGAAGAAACCAAGCGCACCAAACTCCCGCCGCGCCTGTCCAACAGTCAGGATGCACCTGTGCTTGAGGATTTATGGAATGTACCGGCGATTATCGGCCAGGCACCCTATCAGGCGAGCGATTTGCCAATATTGATGGATATTATTCAGCAGCAGGCACAGGTGACCAAGGCCTATGTGTCCTTCTCGACTGATCCGCAAAAACCGGCAGATACCGAGAAAAACAGCATCGCTTTTCAGGATGAAATCACCCGCTCTTCTGCCGCTATGGTCAGTTTCATTGCTGCCGCCCTCGAAGCCGCAGGCGACTATGCCGAAACACTGAAAACGACAAGCAACGGCAAAGCACAAACGGATACAATTCTTAAATTGCGGCTCGGCTTGCAGCAGGTCATTAATGGTTCTGCGCTGATGTTAAGCAATCCTGAACTCAATGCCCATAATCAGGAAAGACTGGCGCAAGCACTGGCAGATAACGCCCCCGCAATTGCAAAAGCTATCTCCTTGCAAGATCGTAAAATGCTGAGCAATATTATCGAGCGCGCCAAACCGGTCTTGCGCGATACTGCACGTCAATCCGCGGACCGGTTTATTACGGCTATGGCAAATAAAGACTGCATCGGTCTTTGCATATTGCATTGAAACTAAAGGGAAAATAACTGATGAAACCAGTGTGGCTGGAAAAATTCTGGAGTTCCCTGTCGCTGATCGGGATGTTGCTCGGCACTCTTTTCTTCGCAGCCTCGCTTACGCCATCGCTGGTGCCGCGCCCCTTTTTGATACAGGGCGTGCTGTCGGGCGCCTGTTTCGCCATTGGTTACGGGATCGGTGTGTTTCTGTTTTGGCTGTGGAACTATCTGCAATTGCCGAAGCCTAAAGGCCGGATTTCCACGATCATCAAAATTACGGCCATGGCCGTGACCATCATCACAGCTATGGTGTTTCTGTGGCATGCGGCAGACGGACAAAATTCCATCCGCAATCTGATGGGATTGGAAAAAGTTGAAAGCGCGCACCCGCTGAAAACCGGCCTGATTGCGCTGATTACTTTTGTTATTCTGATCGCGCTCGCCCGTTTATTTCAGCTGATTTATCGCAGTTCCAGCCGCTGGCTCGATCGCTATATCCCGCCACGCCTGTCACGTTTTACCGGCTTTCTGATTGCTGCCGTGATTTTCAGCATGGCAATCAATGGCGTGCTATTCCGCTTTGGCCTACATGTGATGGATTCTTCCTACCGCAAATTTGATGCGCTGATGGAAGCAGAAGTCCCGCAACCGCAAGACCCGCTGAAAAGCGGCAGCGCTACCTCTCTGGTGAAATGGGATGAGTTAGGACGCATGGGACGCAGCTATGTGAGCTCCGGTCCTGATGCACAGCAGATCAGCAATTTCACCGGCCGTCCGGCTCAAAATCCGCTGCGTGTTTATGTGGGCTTGCGCTCGGCTGAAACTGCCAAAGAACGCGCCAAACTTGCGCTTCAGGAGATGATCCGTGTCGGCGCATTTGACCGTTCGCTATTGCTGGTGACCATTCCTACCGGCACCGGCTGGGTCGATGAAATGGGCATTGATCCGGTGGAATATCTCCATGACGGTGATATTGCCAGCGTTGCCGTGCAATATTCCTATCTCGCCAGCTGGCTCTCGCTGCTGGTTGAGCCGGGCTATGGCAGTGAAACCGCGACGGCTCTGTTTGACGAGGTTTACGATCACTGGACCAAGCTGCCAAAGGAAACGCGTCCGAAACTCTATCTCTATGGCCTGAGCCTTGGCGCGATGAATTCGCAGCTTTCATCCGAACTGTTTCAGGTGCTGGGCGATCCTTATCAGGGCGCCTTGTGGAGCGGCCCGCCATTCACCAGCCGTTTGTGGCGCTCCATCACCAATAACCGTAATGAAGGCACACCGGAATGGCTGCCGGAATTCCGTGATGGTTCCTATGCACGCTTCACCAATCAGAATAATGCTTTGAGGCTGCCAAACAGCCATTGGGGGCCGATGCGTATTGTCTATCTGCAATATGCCAGCGATCCGATTGTGTTTTTTGATCCGAAAGACTTCTACCGCGAACCGGACTGGATGAAGGCACCGCGTGGTCCTGATGTATCCTCGCAGCTGAAATGGTATCCGGTTGTCAGCATGTTGCAGCTGGCCATTGATCTGATGCTGGCCACTACCACGCCGATCGGTCACGGTCATGTCTATGCACCGCAGCATTATATTGATGCATGGGTAGAGGTGACCAATGTCAGCTGGTCACA
>NZ_ANNO01000235.1:0-3280 GCF_000409565.1 Pseudochrobactrum sp. AO18b | reverse complement strand
CCCCCCGCCATAGTTTTAACTATGCAGATTGCGGCCAAGTGCTGTGAAAGCAGCCTCCTGAAAAGCTTCGCCGCGTGTCGGATGCGCATGAATGGTCTGCGCCACATCTTCCAGCACAGTACCCATTTCCAATGCCAGCGCGAAACCATTGACCAGCTCGGACACGTCATGGCCGACACCCTGTATGCCCAGCACCAGATGATTATCCGCCCGAGCGACAACACGGACAAAACCCGTTTCATCCTGCTGGGTCATAGCGCGGCCATTGGCCATAAACGGAAAACTGCCGGTGACAATTTCATAGCCCTGTAATTTCGCCTGATCCGGCAACAGGCCGACGCTCACCACCTCAGGGTCAGTGAAACAAACAGACGGTATCACAGGCTCATCCAGCGCCGCTTTATGTCCGGCCAGATGTTCCGCCAGCATCGCTCCCTGTGCCATTGCCCGATGTGCCAGCATCGGTTCGCCGGTCACATCACCGATTGCCCAGACATTGAGCATCGAGGTCGCGCAATATTTATCAATGCGGATGAAAGCGCCATTCATCGCCAGATCAAGACTTTCCAGCCCGAACCCGCTGATATTTGGTCGCCGACCGACGGCCACCAGAAATTTGTCAGCTTCCACCACCACCGGCGCACTGTTGCCGTGCTGGTGCACCAGCAATGAGCCGCCATCTGCGCTTAATCCCCGTGCTTCACTGCGCGTCATCACGGTAACGCCCAGAGTTGTCAGCCGTTTGCGCACCGGCGTGGTCAGCTCCGCATCCCAGAGCGGTAAAATACGATCCGCTGCTTCAATAATCGTCACCTGCGAGCCGAGTTTGGCAAAAGCCGTACTCAGTTCCATGCCGATATAACCGGCACCGATCACCGCTAAGCGTTTCGGCACCTGCTCCAGCACCAGAGCATCGGTTGAGGAAATAACATTGCCACCGAAAGGCAAAGCGCCGATCTGCATCGGCAAAGAACCGGTTGCCAGAACCAGATGTTTGGTGCGGATACGGGTTGTACCGGCCTTGCCATGAACCACGACAGTTTTACCGTCAATGATCTCTGCAGTGCCTTTCAGCACTGTGACCTTGTGCTTTTTCAACAGGCCTTCAACACCGCCTGTCAAACGCCGCACAATAGCACCTTTCCAGCTGAGTGTTTTGCCCCAATCCAACGACACATCTCCAACGCGCAAGCCCAGCGCCGAACCGGATTGCTGAGTAAGTGCATGATGATAGGCATCAGCCGCATGGATCAGTGCTTTGGAAGGGATACAGCCGATATTCAGGCAGGTGCCGCCCAGTTGTTCCTTCTCAACCAGTATCACCGGCAGTCCAAGTTGTCCGGCACGGATGGCAGCGACATAACCGGCAGGTCCACCACCGATAATCAGCACATGTGTTGCAATATCTTCCATCTCACACCTCAATGAAAAGTGTTGCGGGAACTTCAAGCAATTGCCTGATGCGGCGGATAAAAGCGGCGGCCTCATAACCATCGACCATCCGGTGATCGAAAGAGGATGACAGGTTCATCATTTTGCGCGGCACAAACTGGTTCTCCTGCCATTGAGGACGTATCGCGATGCGGTTCACACCGATAATCGCCACTTCCGGCTGGTTGATCACCGGCGTTGTCACCAGCCCGCCGAGGTCACCGAGACTGGTGACGGTTATGGTGGAACCGGAGAGTTCTTCGCGTTTCGCCACGCCTTCCCGTGCAGCACCGGCAAGCCGTGTGATTTCTGCGGCCATTGCCCAGAGATCCATCGCTTCTGCATGATGCAGCACCGGCACCATCAAACCGGATGGCGTTTGTGTTGCCATGCCGATATGCGCTGCCTGATGACGGGTCAGTACCTGCGCTTCCTCATCATAAAGCGCATTCATCTGCGGAAAATCACGCAATGCCACAACCAGCGCACGGAGAATAAATGGTAATACCGTCAGTTTACCGCGCCGCTCCGCAAGGCTTGCATTCAACGTGCTGCGCAGAATTTCCAGATCGGTCACATCCACCTCTTCCACATAGGAAAAATGTGCGACCTCGCGGGAGGACTTCGCCATACGCTCCGCAATCTTGCGGCGCAGACCAGTGATTTTAATCTGCTCTGTGCCATCACGGCGTTGATAGGCCGAACTATGCGCACTGCCGCCGCTAGCCGTAAAATGATCGAGATCATCACGGGTGATGCGCCCCGCAGGCCCGCTACCCTGCACCTGCGTAAGATCAACGCCCAGCTCCCGCGCCAGCGCCCGAACGGCAGGTGATGCAAGCGGCTTGTCATGCGCTATCGTGCTTGATGGTTGTACAGCCGAAAAAACAGGTTTTTCGGGCATTGTTGGTTTTACAGGAGCTGGCGGCGCAGCCTGAACGGGCGGAGGTGGCGGGACATCATCCGCCCCTGCCCCTTCCACTTCAATCTCAACCAGCATCGCACCAACTGCCATCACCGTTCCGGCTTCCGCACCGATCTGCAGGACTGTTCCCGCCACAGGTGACGGTACCTCCACCGTTGCCTTATCGGTCATGACAGCAGCCAGCAACTGATCCTCTGCGATGACATCACCGGTTTTGACATGCCATTCGACAATTTCAGCCTCGGCAACACCTTCGCCGATATCCGGCATTTTAATGATCTTTTTCACCATTTATGCCTCCATCACTTGCATGAGCGCCCGACCGACCCGTTCCGGCCCCGGAAAATAATCCCATTCATGAGCATGAGGATAAGGCGTGTCCCAGCCGGTCACACGCAGGATCGGCGCTTCCAACTGATAGAAACAACGCTCCTGTACTTCCGCCGCCAGTTGGGTACCGAAACCGGACAATCGCGTCGCTTCATGAACGATCACGCAGCGTCCGGTCTTGGCGACCGAGGCCGTAATCGTCTCGATATCCAGCGGCACCAGTGAGCGCAGATCAATCACCTCAGCATCAATGCCGGTCTCGGTGACAGCCGCTTCCGCCACATGCACCATAGTGCCATAGGCCAGCACTGTAACTGCGGAGCCTTTGCGCCGGATGGCTGCCTTGCCGATCGGCACCGAATAATAACCCTCCGGTGTTTCACTCAATACATGTTTTGACCACGGTACGACCGGCTGATCGTAGTGACCGTTGAACGGCCCGTTATAAAGCCGTTTCGGCTCCAGAAAGATCACCGGATCATCATTCTCGATGGCCGAGATCAGCAAGCCCTTGGCATCATAAGGATTGGACGGGATAATGGTCTGTAACCCCGCCACATGGGTAAACAGTGCCTCAGGGCTCTGGCTATGGGT
>NZ_ANNO01000234.1:0-3665 GCF_000409565.1 Pseudochrobactrum sp. AO18b | reverse complement strand
CTGCGCACCGAAAATCCCACCGCCGCACGGCATACGGATCACCATCGGTGCGGTATAATCACCGGCAGAACGGAACCGCAGGCGTGCGGCCTCCGACACGATCTGGTCATAGGCCGGATAGACATAATCGGCGAACTGGATTTCCGCCACAGGACGCAGGCCATAGGCGCCCATGCCGACCGCCACGCCGACAATACCGGTTTCGGAAATCGGTGTATCAAAGCAGCGCGCCTCACCATATTTACGTTGCAGCCCTTCTGTGCAGCGGAATACGCCGCCGAAAAAGCCGACATCCTGACCGAACACAACAACCTTATCATCGCGTTCCATCATCACATCCATCGCTTCGCGGATGGCCTCAATCATTGTGCGTCTTGGCAATACAGGTTTTGACAAGATCAATACCCCATCTGCTGGCGCTGCTCGCGCAAATGCTGCGGCATGTCCTTATAGACATCCTCAAACATGGTTGCGGGGCTGGCTTTCGGCCCTTCATGCAAAGTGCCGTATTTCAAAGCCTCGCGGGCGGCATCATTAATCTCCGCATCAATACCGGCCAGCAGCTGCACATTGCGCTCCTCGCTCCATTCGCCTTTGCGGATCAGATGTTGTTTGAGGCGCTCCACCGGATCACCCAGCGGCCAGTTCAGCTCCTCCTCTTTTGGCCGGTATTTACTCGGATCATCGGAGGTAGAATGGGGCGCCACGCGATAGGTCACCCATTCGATCAGCGTCGGCCCCAGATTGCGCCGTGCCCGTTCCGCTGCCCAGCTTGCTGCTGCATAGACTGCCAGATAATCATTGCCATCCACCCGCAAAGACGGAATAGCAAAACCATGAGCGCGGGAGGCAAAGCTGATATTCTCGCCACCAGCGACAGATTGCGGTGATGAAATCGCCCATTGATTATTGACGATATTGAGAACCACCGGCGGACGGTAGACCGAGGCAAAAACCAGCGCCGCGTGAAAGTCGCTTTCGGCAGTGGAGCCGTCACCGATCCATCCGGCAGCGATTTTTGTATCACTGCGCATAGCAGAAGCCATGGCCCAGCCAACGGCCTGCACAAATTGCGTGCCGAGATTACCGGAAATCGAGAAAAAACCGGCCTCCGGTGCCGAATACATAACCGGTAATTGCCGTCCTTTAAGATGGTCTTTCTCATTGGAAAGCACCTGACAAATCATATCTGTCAGCGGGAAGCCTTGTGCTATCAGCAGTCCCTGCTGGCGATAGGTGGGGAAATTCATATCCCCTTTTTGCATCACCATCTGAAAAGCGCAGGCAATTGCCTCTTCGCCGGTACATTGCATATAGAAAGAGGTCTGTCCCTGACGCTGCATGCGCATCATGCGCCGGTCATAGGCACGGGTTTTGAGCATCGAGCGCAGACCGTGGCGCAATTGCTCTGCCGTCAGATCCGGCACCCACTCGCCTTTAGCCTCGCCGTCATCATCCAGCACCCGTACCAGATTATAGGCCAGATCATGCATATCATATGGATCGGAATCAACCGGCGGGCGGCGCATTTCGCCCGCTCCGGCAAAACGTAAATGCGGATTAGGCGGCGGGACACTTTCTCCCCGCATCGTGCGGGGCATATGTAATGAGAGTGGCGGATATGACATGACTGCACTTCTCCATTGGCTGGAACTGATACTGCATGCTGTTTCTGCCGTTCCCCCCGAACGGCAGAATGTATTCCGTTTGTCCCCTTAACCTCTGCTGTCTATATTTTCGGCCACGGCCTTTGCTGCGGACGAAGTTGTTCATAGGCATGGGCAAGTTGCAACACTCCCAGATCATCAAAACGCTGACCAATAATCTGCAAACCGATCGGCAAACCTTTTTCCGTGTAACCACAATTGACAGACACAGCAGGTTGTTCCGACATATTCATGGCAACGGTGAAAGCAATATGCTCGAACGGGCGCTGCGGATCATTCAGCGGTGAAGCCCATTCTGCCGGATAAGTCGGCATTGGCGCTGTCGGCGAAATGATAAAATCATAAGAGCTGATTGCCGCCAACGCCGCATTGCGCATGGCCTCGATCTGCGCAAAGCCCTGATAGACCTGCGCACCGTTCAAATCCTTACCGCCTTCTGCCCACTGATAAATATAAGGCAGGATTTTTGCCTGATTATCCGGCGTCATTTTAGAGATGTCGCCCCATGAGCGCACGCGCCAGAAATGATCCAGCCCGTCAATCATCTCACGGGTGAGATAGCTCGGCACTTCCTCAACAATCGCACCGGCATTGGCAAAGGCTTGTGCTGCGGCTTCTATCGCCGCTTTGACCTCAGGTTCAACGGCAGAGCCAAAACCGGCATCCAGCCACAGGCCGATACGCAGATCTTTGACATCGCGCTCCAGATTCATCCAGTCGATACGGTTGTAAGGCAGGCTCATCGGATCGCGGCGATCCGGCTTGGACAGAACCGACATATAGAGCGCGGCATCCGCAACCGTACGCGTCATCGGCCCCGCAACACGACCGATAAAAGGCGGATCAATCGGAATACGCCCGAAAGACGGTTTCAGCCCCACCACCCCGCACCAGCCAGCAGGCAGGCGGATGGAGCCGCCAATATCCGTACCGATATGCAAAGGACCGTAACCGGCTGCGGCAGCGGTTCCCGCTCCTGCACTGGAGCCGCCGGGATTGGTGGACAAATCCCACGGATTGCGTGCCAGTTCATGGAAACTCGACAGGCCGGACGACAACATGCCGAGATCAGGCATGGTCGTTTTACCCAAAAT
This sequence comes from Pseudochrobactrum sp. AO18b, assembly GCF_000409565.1. Classification (NCBI taxonomy): domain Bacteria; kingdom Pseudomonadati; phylum Pseudomonadota; class Alphaproteobacteria; order Hyphomicrobiales; family Brucellaceae; genus Pseudochrobactrum; species Pseudochrobactrum sp. AO18b. The sequence continues at coordinate 904 of NZ_ANNO01000234.1, read as the reverse complement.
AATACCACCGCTCTCGCGGGATCGGGCAGCGGGCGGCGCATCTTTTGCCGCCGGGTTCAATGCTATTGCCGCGCAGCCGAGCGGTACCGGCAAACCTTTGGTGGCAATATTTTCTTTGATCGTCAGCGGCACGCCGTCAATCGGCCCGCGCTCTTCTTTCCGCCTCCAGCGACCTTCCGACAGGGTTGCTGCGGCCAGTGCCGCTTCCGGCTCAAAAGCCCACATCGCATGAAGCTGCGGCTCGCAACGCTCAATCCGGTCGATCACGGATTCTGCCACTTCCACCGGCGACAGAGTACCCGCCTTATAACCGGCAACCATTTCGACAGCGCTTAAATCAGCAAGCTCGGACATATCTGCTCCCATTTCCCTGTCTGACGCGAACCTCTTGGCGGGTTTTGATCGTCAGACAGACATTCAGTTTTCATTACAAAGTTTTCACCCGCATTCTACGGCGACCGGAAAACGGTTTTGGCACGGCATTAACCAGTGCTTGTGTGTATGGATGCTGCGGATTGTCAAAGACCTCATTGGTCGGCCCTTCTTCAACAATTCTGCCCAGATGGATCACCGCCACACGGTCTGTAATCACCCGCATCACACCCAGATCGTGGCTGATGAACAAATAGGAAAGGCCGAATTGCTCTTGCAAATCCATCATCAGATTGAGCACTTGCGCCTGAATGGAAACATCCAGTGCCGAAACCGGCTCATCGGCAACAATCAGTTTCGGGCGCGTAATCAATGCGCGGGCAATCGCAATACGCTGGCGCTGACCGCCGGAAAATTCATGCGGATATTTATCCGCGGCTGATGCGGACAAGCCTACCGCCTCAAGCACCTGACGGATACGCTCTTCACGGTTTTCCACTGTTGTGGCACTTTCCAGTGACACAACCGGCTC
>NZ_ANNO01000233.1:0-20095 GCF_000409565.1 Pseudochrobactrum sp. AO18b | reverse complement strand
CCACCCCCCCCCGCCCCAGACTGTAAATATCCTTACCATTGATGGTCACACTGCCGGATTGCGGCTTTTCCAGCCCCATCACTGAACGTGCCAGTGTAGACTTACCGGAACCGGATTCGCCGACAATACCGAGACTTTCACCCTGCTTCAGGCTGAGGCTGACACCATGCAGCACCCGCAAATTTTGCGGCTTAGAGAGTAAAGACTGTTTCGGCAGCGTATAATCACGCACCAGATCGCGGACTTCCAGAAGAGCGGTCATACCATCACCTCATCTGTCAGCGGATGAAAACAGGCGACCCGATGCGTCACGTCGAGAAAATCCGTGTTGCCTAATGGCGGGACTGTTGCACGGCAATCAGCCTGCACAAAACGGCAGCGGTCAGCAAAACCGCATTGCGGCAAGCGACTGAACGGATCGGGCACCACACCGGCAATCGTGGTCAGGCGCTGGCGTTTATCCGAATTTTCCGGTTTTGGCCGCATTGTCAGACTATGGGGCGAGGCAGCGAACAGCCCACGTGCATAAGGATGCGCCATGTGGCGGAAAACATCCTGCGTGTCTCCAGTTTCAACCACGCGTCCTGCATACATCACTGCAATGCGATCCGTCATTTCCGAGACTACGCCGAGATCATGGGTAATCAGCAGCAGTGCTGTGCGGCTCTCGTCAATCAGCTCATCCAGCAGATCAAGAATTTGCGCCTGCACGGTAACGTCCAGTGCCGTGGTCGGCTCATCCGCAATCAGCAATTCCGGCTCGCAGGCCAGTGCCATCGCAATCATCACACGCTGGCGCTGACCGCCGGATAATTGATGCGGATAAAGTTCCAGATCAAAGCGCGGGGCAGCAAGGCCAACACGATCTAACAAACGACGCGCGACCTTGTCAGCATCGGCGCGGTTTTCTCTCAGATGCAGGCGACGGCCTTCACTGATCTGTGCGCCAATGGTTTTGATCGGGTTCAGTGCCGTCATCGGCTCCTGAAAAATCATCGCCATCTGCCGGCCACGCATGGTGCAACGGGCAGTCTCTGAGATTGTTGTCAGATCCTGCCCGTCAAAGCGCAAGGTTCCGCTCAAAGCCATACGATGCGGCAGCAAACCCATCACCGCCAATGCAGTGATGGACTTGCCGGAGCCGGATTCCCCCACAATGCCCAGACGCTCACCACGGTTCAGTGTCAGCGTGATGCCGGACAGAATTTCGGCCTGCCTGCCTCCGGCTTGCAAATGCACGCCCAGATCACGGATTTCGAGAAGTGGTGTGGTCATCTCTCTCTCCTGACACGCGGGTCGAGTATATCACGCAAACCATCACCCAGCATATTCAACCCGAGAACCGCAAAGGTAATGGCAAGTCCCGGAAAAATCGCCAGATGCGGCGCATCATAAATATAGGTCTGCGCATCATTCAGCATCTTACCCCAGCTTGGCATAGGCGGCTGTGTACCAAGACCGACATAAGACAAACCAGCTTCCGCAACGATCGCCAAGGCAAACTGAATAGTCGCCTGCACGATCAGCACATGTCCGATATTCGGCAGAATGTGATCCAGCGTAATCGCCACATCGCTGCGCCCTGCACAGCGGGCTGCCAGCACATAATCGCGCTTCCACAGCCCCATCGACGCACCACGGGTAATGCGGGCGAAAACCGGAATGTTGAAAATACCAATAGCAATCATCGCATTAACCGCACCAGGGCCGAATACGGCAGTGATGATCACGGCTGTCAGCAGTGCCGGAAAAGCGAAAGCCAGATCGGTCATGCGCATGACAAAACCATCAATCATACCGCCTCGTGCAGCCGCATAGGCACCGAGCGGCACGCCAAGTCCCATACCAACCGCAACGGCAATCAAAGCCACCGACAAAGAATTACGCGCACCGACCATGACCATCGACAACACATCACGACCAAGTGCATCGGTGCCCAGCCAATGCTGCATCGACGGCCCCTGCAACTTGCGCAGGATATTCATGCCCGTGGGGCTGTAAGGTGTCCAGACCAGTGACAGTACGGCCAGTCCGATCAGAAACCCGGTAATGATTGTCCCGATCAGCAGGCTGCGGCTCAGTCCGAAAGACAGCAAGACCATACGGCTGCGGCGGGAGAAGTTCTCTGCCATGCTCATGCCCGCACTCCTGCAGACAGGCGCGGATCAAGAAAGCCATAGGCCATATCAACCAAGAAGTTCACCGCAATCACACTGGCTGCCAGCAAGGTCACCAGCGACTGCACCGTGACCAGATCGCGCTGCGCAATCGACTGGAAAACCAAACGGCCAAGCCCCGGCAGATTGAACACGTTTTCAATAATGATTGTACCGGCCAGCAGGAATGAGAATTGCAGACCCAAGATCGTCACCACAGGGATCAGTGCATTGGGTGTCGCATGTTTCCACAAGGCTGCATTGCGGCTCAATCCCTTGGCACGGGCTGTGCGCACAAAATCTTCACTCAGCGTTTCCAACACCGCAGAGCGGGTAACGCGCGCCAGAATGGCAGCCAGCGGCAAGGCCAGCGCCACGGCTGGCAGGATCAGCGAGCGGGTGCCTGCCCACAAACCATTTTCCCAACCGGCAAAACCGGAGGCCGGAAACCAGCCAAGCGTAAGGGCGAAAAACAGGATCAGCAGTAAACCGAGCCAGAAATTCGGGATCGCCACACCAATCTGTGCAACGCCCATCCCCACCACATCGGTCGCACTACCGCGCTTTGAAGCGGCAATTACACCAAGAGGAATAGCAATCACCACCGAGAGGATCATTGCCAGCACCGCCAGCGGCAAAGTCACCTGCAAGCGTGGTCCGATCAGCTCACTGATCGGCACAGAATAGGTATAGCTGGTGCCAAAATCACCAACCGGAAAGCCGGTAATCCAGTTAAAGTAACGGACAATCAGCGGGGCATCGAGACCGAGTTGTTTTTGCAAAGCCGCTAAAGTGTCAGGCTGCGCATTAATACCCAGCATAATCGCTGCCGGATCGCCCGGAAGCACCTGCATCAGCAGGAAAACAATAACAGAGGCCGCCAGCGTCGTCAGGATCAGAGAGATCAGACGCCCTGTAAAATAACGCAGCAAATGCGGCCTCCTTCAATATTCATTTCAGCATCAATAGGATCAGTCTGCCCAGTACACACTGGTCAGGTCATTGGCCGGAATGGTCTGATTTTTCCACATGCCTTTGAGCTTCTTGTCCCAGACACCGATTTTCGGCAGGGCATAGAGAAACACATTCGGCTCGTCTTCAGCGAGTTTGCGCTGCAACTGGCCGAGCAGTTCAAGCTGCTGCTTGTCGTCTGTCGCTTCTGCGAACTGCTTGTAGATCGCCTTATATTCAGGGCTGTTATAGTTGAAGTAGTATTTGTCCCGCGCATAGATATCGAGATCGCGGGTTTCCACATGAGCGATGATTGTCGCGTCAAAATCACTGCGGGCAAAGACCTGATCCAGCCATTGCGCGAACTCAACCGGCACAAGTTTCACCTCGATGCCAACTTCTGCCAGCATTGCCGCAATCACCTCACCGCCACGGCGTGCATAGGCAGGCGGCGGCAACATGATAGTGATGGAAGTACCCGCAGGCACACCGGCTTCTGCCAGCAGCTCTTTAGCCTTCGCCACATCATAAGGATAGGTATCGCTCAGATCGACATAGCCCGGTTCAGCGGGTGTATAATGGGCACCAATCGTCTTGGCGAGACCGGTGGTAATTGCTTCCTGCACCACATTGCGGTCAATGGCATGGGCAAGTGCGCGGCGCACCCGCACATCATCAAAAGGTTTACGTGCGTTATTCAGTGACATAATCACTTTGCCAGCCGTCGAGCCGATTTCCACAGCAAGACGTTCATCACTTTGCAGGCGGCTGATCAGCTCCGGTGCCGGAAACTCAGGGAAAGCATCAACGTCACCGGCCATGACCGCAGCGGCAGCGGCTGACGGATCGCTGATGAAGCAGAAAGTGATCGCAGAGAGCTTAGCAGGCTCGCCCCAATAATCAGGATTGCGCTCGAATTCGATCCGGTCGCCCTGCAGCCAGCGCTTGAATTTAAACGGCCCTGTGCCAACAGGATTGGTCTTGTTGGTGGCAATCGTATCCGGTGCCATCATCACCGCATCGCCCCAGCCCATCCCGAACAGGAAGGTCGAAGACGGGCGCTTGAGCGTCACAACAGCAGTTGCCGGATCAGGACATTCGGTCTTTTCAATCGGCGCAAATAGTGCCTTTTGTGCATTGGTGGAATCCGGCGCTATGGCGCGGTCATAAGTGAATTTCACAACAGAACAATCGAAGGGCGTACCATTATGAAATTTCACGCCCTGACGCAGCTTGAATGTATAGCTCAGATTATCCGGTGAAATCGTCCAGCTTTCCGCGAGGTTCGGCTTAACAGCGCCCTCTTCATCAATGCGCACCAGACCTTCATAGAGATTATTATAGGTCAGACGGCGGATAGAAGCCGCAGCATTTGCTGTCGGGTCCATACCCGGAGGCTCCAGCACTTCGCCGATTGCCAATGTATCTTTTGCCAGCCCTGACCCGCTCGTAGCCACAACAGCAATCCCCGTCATTGCTGCCAGCATGAGCTGTCCGGTCAAATATTTATATCGCATTGCCTGTCCCCTTATTTATCACATCCTGATGTTGCTCAGGAATTACCGGAATAGAGCTGGCCGACTTTAGAGCATTTTCTGCTTATCTTGAACCTCAGAAAATGCTCTATCTTTTTGTTTTTACGCGTATCTTACCGAAAACCGTTTCACACTTTTCGGGATACGCTCTAACGAACCATTGTCAATTCAAATGCTTATCACATTTGAAGCCGCAGTTTTAAATTGAACGGCCGCCATCCACATCCAATGCAACACCGGTAATCATACTGGCTGCCGGTGAGCATAAAAATGCAGCGCTTTCCGCCAAATCCTCCGGTTTCAGCAAGCGACCAAGCGGAATGGAGGCACGGAATTTCTGACGGATTTCTTCCGTATCCTCACCCATAAATGTCGTGAGCAATGGGGTTTCACCCGCCACAGGATTGAGCGCATTGACGCGGATATTTTCCGGTGCCAGTTCAATCGCCAGCGCCTTGGTGGCGGATACAACCCAGCCCTTGGTCGCATTATACCATGTGAGGTTCGGACGCGGACGGGCTGCACCAGTCGAGGCAATATTGAGAATAACACCGCCGCCATTGTCTTTAAAATGCGGAATTAAAGCGCGGCTCATCAGATAAATACCGCGAATATTCACCCCGACAATGCGGTCAAATTCATCCGGCTGCACATTTTCCGCCGGTTGTGGTTTATGGCCGATACCGGCATTGTTGATGAGAATATCAACCCGCCCGAACTGCATCTGCGCCTGACGTACCGCTTCCGCCACACCATTTTCCGATGCAATATCCGCTTCAACCGCCAGTCCCTTGCCGCCAAGTTCTCCTGCCACGCGCTTTGCACCCGCAGCATCGCGATCAACGACGACCACATTTGCACCTTCGCGGGCAAATTTACGCGCCATAGCCTCACCAAAACCCGAACCTGCGCCGGTGATGATTGCAGTTTTATTCTCAAGCGAACCAGTCATTATGCGGTATTCTCCCATGCGATTTTCTGCAGATCAGCCGTGATAGACCGAAATGGTTTTCAGCGAGGCAAAGCCATAAAGCGCCTCAAAACCTTTCTCACGACCGTGGCCGGAGCGTTTCACCCCGCCAAAAGGCAGCTCAATGCCACCGCCTGCTCCGTAATTATTGATAAAAATCTGTCCGGCATGCACCGCATGCGCCATACGCAATTGCCGCGCGCCGTCTTTTGTCCACACGCCGCAAACCAGCCCGTAAGGTGTGCTGTTAGCCAGCGCCACGGCTTCCTCCTCCGTATCAAACGGCATAATCACCTGCACGGGGCCGAAAATTTCCTCCTGTGCCAGCCGGTGTTGCGGCGGCACATCGCGCAGCAAAGTCGGGCGCACATAGGCACCATTTTTCGGTGCATCAGGCACAATTTCACCCTGCGCCGCAAAAAACAAACCATCCTGTTTTGCCAGTTGCAGATAATCTTCAATGATCGCTTTCTGACGTGTCGAGACAACAGGCCCTAGCGACAGATCAGCCTCCGCTGCGCCGACTTTGAGCGCATGGTAGCGCTCACTCATAGCGGCAATCACCTGCTCATAGACTTCACGCTGCACAAGAATGCGTGAGGAAGCAGAACAGGTCTGCCCTGCATTCTGAATGCCTGCATTGACCAGAAACGGCAATGCACGCTCAATATCCGCATCAGCAAACACGATTTGCGGAGATTTACCGCCGAGTTCCAAAGTCACCGGCACAGCATTTTTAGCCGCTGCGGCCTGCACTGCCTCACCCGTGCGCAAAGAACCAGTGAAAGAAATATGATTGACCTGCGGATGGGAAGACAAAGCCGCTCCGGCCTCGGCACCCAGTCCTGTCACCACATTCAGCGCACCGGTCGGCAATCCGGCCTCGTGGGCAATCCGCGCAAATTCGAGAATGGTCAGGCAGGCTTCTTCCGCTGGCTTGACAACCGCAGCATTGCCCATAGCCAGAGCCGCACCAAGACTGCGGCCAAGGATCTGCATCGGATAGTTCCACGGGATAATATGCCCCGTCACGCCATGCGGCTCATAGACAGACAGAACGGTGAAACCGTTCTGATAAGGCAGCGTATCACCATGAACCTTGTCAGCAGAGGCACCGTAAAATTCCAGATAACGCGCCAGCGCTACCACATCGGCACGCGCCTGCGTTAAAGGTTTGCCGACATCACGCGCTTCCAGCACAGTCAGAAGATCAATCTCGCGCAATACCGCTTCTGAGATTTTATGCAGAATGCGACCACGTTCGGTTGCGGTCATTTTCCCCCAGAGACCGGATAAGGCTGCACGTGCGGCGTCAACGGCGAGATCAATATCAGCCGCAGTGCCACGGGCGATCAGCGCCAGATCACTGCCGTCTGACGGATTTTTCAGTGTCAGCACCTCACCCTGCACGGCATCCTGCCATATACCATTGATGAAATTGCCGTAGCGCCGCTGTCCGTTCTCTATCCCGTGTGCCATGTCATTCTCTCCCGCAGGATGTTTCCTGCTGATTATTTTGCATCATCTGAAGGCTGTTGATGGTCTTGCGGATATGCTGCCGCGCTAATTCCTCAGCCCCTGTACCGTCTTTGCGCGCAATCGCTTCAACGATCAGAGCATGTTCCTCAATTGCATTTTTCGCCCGCTCTGCCGTGAGCGCAAAAACCGGCGCAAAGACCTGCGAGGTCATGCGCAGCAATGGCACAAAATTCTCCAGAGAGGCATTGCCGCCCGCTGCCATTACCGCCAGATGAAAATCCACATTGGACTGCGTATAGGCTTTGGAATCCCAAGGTTCGATAATGGAGCGCTGATGCCTGATGAGTTTTTCAAGGCCGGCAATCGCACCTGCATCGGCGCGTTCCGCAGCAAAACGTGCGGCAACACCGTCAATCACTTCACGCACGGCATAAGCATCGAGCAGATGCGGCAGATCAACACTTGCCACACGCACACCGCGACCAGGGAGATGAACGATCAGACCATCGCGCTCGAGCACGCGCAATGCCTCACGCAGCGGCGTGCGGCTGATACCGAATTCAGCAGCAATATGCTCCTGTCGCAAAATCGTGCCCGGCGCATATTGACCCGCATAGATGCTCTCACGAAGTGCTTGCGCAACTTCGTCCAGCAGCCTCGTTTGGCTGCTCCATTTATAGCTGGACAAGCCTGTGTTCCCTTATATTTTTCAGTATGATTATCCAGGATACAAAATTGTTCAAGACAAAAATGCCCTTCACCAGATATTTGTTTTCAAAGGCTTCTCCCGCCTGAAGTGAATGCGTGCTCCGGTCTCAGCGATGCAGAAAAAACGGATCGCGCTTTTCGATAAAGGCGCTCATGCCTTCTTTCTGATCGTGGCTGGCGAAGCCGGAATGAAACAGACGGCGCTCGAATTGCACACCCTGAGACAGCGTTGTTTCATAGGCCGCATTCACAGCCTCTTTCGCCATCATTGTTACCGGCAGAGATTTTTCAGCAATGGTGGATGCCACACTCAAAGCTTCTTCAAGAAGCTGATCCACTGGCACGATACGGGAAACCAGACCACAGCGCTCGGCCTCATCGGCCTCCATCATTCGCCCTGTCAGGCACATTTCCATCGCTTTGGATTTACCGACAAAGCGTGTAAGACGCTGTGAGCCGCCCATACCCGGAATAACGCCAAGGCGGATTTCCGGCTGGCCAAATCTGGCATTATCTGCCACCAGAATAAAATCGCACATCATCGCCAACTCACAACCACCACCCAGCGCATAGCCTGCAACGGCTGCGATAATGGGTTTGCGCACCGAGGTAAAACGCTCCCATTCCCCGAACCAGTTTGCCGCGAACATAGTGCTGAAATCCTGCACCTGCATTTCCTTGATATCTGCACCGGCGGCAAAGGCTTTGGCCGAGCCGGTCAGAACAATACAGCCCACATGCTCGTCTTTGTCTGCCGCTTCCACCGCCGCAATCAGTTCTGCGGCCAATTGCCGGTTCAGCGCATTCAGCGCTTGCGGACGGTTCAGCGTGATGAGCAGCACGCGGCCATGCATTTCTGTGAGAATGGTTTCATAAGTCATGATATACCCTCCTTGCCGCGCAACAGGCGGATAATACCGGAGAAATCCTCACCGCCGGAACCAAGCGCATTGAACAGATTATAGAGCTGCGCCGCCTCCGCTCCCAATGGCGTGGTTGCCCCCACAGAGGCTGCCGCTTCCTGCGCCAATTTCAAATCTTTCAGCATTAAACTTGCGGCAAAGCCCGGCTGATAATCTCTGTTTGCAGGCGATGCAGGCACCGGCCCCGGCACCGGACAATTGCTTGTCAGTGCCCAGCACTGGCCGGACGAAGTAGAAGCCACATCAAACAATGCCTGCTGGGACAGACCCAGTTTTTCACCCAAAGCGAAAGCCTCGCACACACCGATCATGGAGATACCGAGGATCATATTATTACAGATTTTCGCCGCCTGCCCTGCACCGGCCTCACCGCAATGCACAATGCGTTTGCCCATAGCGGCCAGAACCGGCTCAGCCTTGTCAAAAGCGAGTTTTTCGCCACCGGCCATAAAAGTAAGCGTTGCTGCCGTTGCACCGACAACACCACCGGAAACCGGCGCATCAATGCTCAATAATTTATGCTCTGCTGCCATTTCATGCGCCTTGCGGGCGCTGGCAACATCAATGGTCGAGCAATCAATTAACAGCGTATCCGCAGCAACCAGCGTTACCAGTTCGCGCCAGACACTCAGCACATGGGAACCGGCGGGCAGCATGGTGATAATCACACCAGCGCCCTGCACAAGCTGTTCCACATTATCCGCAATCTGAACGCCGTTTGCTTTAGCTGCTTGTTTTGATGCCTCAACCAGATCAAAACCGCGCACGTTAAATCCCGCTTTGACGAGATTGGCTGCCATTGGCCCACCCATATGACCGAGGCCGATAAAACCAATAATCTTATTAGTATTCATTTATCCCTCCCGCTCAAAATTTCTCTCGCGATAATCACCCGCATGATCTCATTGGTGCCTTCCAGAATCTGATGCACACGCAGATCGCGCACCAGTTTTTCCACGCCATATTCGCTCAGATAACCGTAGCCGCCATGCAGCTGCAGCGCCTGATCGGCAACCTTAAATCCGGCATCAGTGACAAAACGCTTGGCCATAGCGCATAGTTTCACGGCATCGGCATCATGGCGGTCGAGCGCGCGGGCTGCACGGTGCAGAAATGTACGCGCTACTTCCAGTTCTGTTGCCATATCGGCAAGACGAAATTGCAAGGCCTGAAACTGGTGCAGTTTGGAGCCAAAAGCCTTGCGCTCATCCATATAGGTCAGTGCTTTGTCAAAGGCGGCCTGCGCACCACCGAGCGAACAGGCGGCAATATTCAACCGCCCGCCATCAAGCGCCGACATGGCAATTTTAAAGCCGATGCCTTCCTGACCAATCAGGTTTTCCGCCGGTACGCGCACATTATCGAACATCACCGTGCGGGTTGGCTGGGCATTCCAGCCCATTTTCTTTTCATTGGCACCGAAAGACAGGCCGACTGCATCCTTCGGCACGATAAAGGCTGAAATGCCTTTGGCTCCAGCCGCACCGGTTCGTGCCATCACGATATAAATATCACTCGCACCGGCACCGGAGATAAACTGCTTCTGCCCTGTAATCAGATAATCATCGCCATCGCGCACGGCTTTAGTACTGAGATTGGCGGCATCGGAACCACAGGCCGGTTCGGTCAGACAATAGCTGGCGATCAGTTCCATCGGTGTCAGTTGCGGCAACCATTTCTGGTGCTGTGTTTCTGAACCATAGGCATCAATCACCCATGCGCACATATTATGGATCGACAAAAATGACGCGATCACCGGACAGCCCTGCGACAAAGCTTCAAAAATCAGAGCCGCATCCATACGGGTCAGGCCGGAACCGCCCACATCGTCACGGATATAAATGCCGCCCATACCCAGTGCCGCAGCCTTGCGCAGCACGTCTATGGGGAAATGCTTTTGCTCATCCCATTCCAGAGCATGAGGTGCCAGTTCCTGCGCGGCAAAATCCGCAGCCATGGCAAAAATACTGCTCTGCTCCTCGTTGAGTTCACCGGACATGGTTCTCTCCTTCGCTCTGCACAGGTTTGTTACGCCCGATGTTCAGTTCCGGAAATTCCCCCTCATCAAAAGCGACCCCACGAAACACATCATCCTCGATGCCCTCCCGCTCAAAACGGCGCAGTTGCACACGGCGGATTTTTCCGGAGATTGTCTTGGGTAGTTCCCGCACAAACTCCAGCGAGCGGATGCGCTTGAACGGTGCCAGACGTTCATTGGTATATTGCAGCACCGAAAGTGCGAGCGCACGCGAAGGCTCTTCACCGGCACGCAGCAAAATATAGGCTTTGGGAACCGACAGGCGGATCGGGTCATCCACCGGAACAACCGCCGCTTCAGTCACCGCATCATGTTCCAGCAACACGCTTTCCAGCTCAAACGGGCTGATACGATAATCAGAGGATTTGAACACATCATCGGCGCGGCCGACAAAATGCAAATAACCATCCGCATCCTGATAGGCGACATCACCGGTGCGGTAGACACGACCATCAGTACCGCTGAGATTGCCGTCCGCCTCCTGATAGCCTTGCATCAACCCTGCCGGATGTTTGTCATCCAGCACCAGACAGACTTCGCCTTCCTGCGCTGCATGGCCGTCCGCATCAAGGATCACCACTTCGTAACCCGGTAATGGCTTGCCCATCGCGCCGCTCTTCACATTCTGCGCGGGACTATTCGCCACCTGTGCCGTGGTTTCTGTCTGGCCGTAACCGTCACGGATTGTCAGCCCCCATGCCTCACGCACCTGCTCAATAATTTCAGGATTAAGCGGCTCACCGGCACCAACCACTTCGCGCAGGCTCATTTTACAGGCTTTGAGATCTTCCTGTATCAACATGCGCCACACGGTCGGCGGTGCGCACATCGTGGTCACTGCGCAGCGCTGCATTTCTGCCAATAACACCTTAGCGCTGAAGGCTGGCTGATTGACCACCAGCACTGTGGCACCGGCATTCCACGGTGCAAAAAGCGAGCTCCACGCATGTTTCGCCCAACCAGGGGATGAAACATTGAGATGGATATCGGCCGGTTGCAGACCAACCCAATACATGGTTGAGAGTGAGCCGACCGGATAGCTGCGATGACTGTGCCGCACCAGTTTCGGTTTAGCGGTGGTGCCGGAGGTGAAATAAAGCAGCATCGGATCATGCGGCTGAGTTTCACCATCCGGCTGAAATTCAGCGGACTGATTGAAGGCTTCATTATAATCATGCCAGTTACTGTTTTCTGCGACATGACCATTTGGCACCTGAATGCGCAGCACCTCATTTCCGGCCAGTCCCTCGCATTTCAAGAGCTGATCGCCGGTTGCGAGAATAGCGCAGGCATGGCCGCGCTCCAGTCGGTCAGACAGTTCATCCGGTGTCAGCAATGTCGTCGCTGGGATGACGATAATACCGAGTTTCATCGCTGCAAGCATCACCTCCCACAGAGCAGGCACATTGCCGAGGAGTACCAGCAGATGATCGCCGCGCTTCAGACCCAGCCCGCCCAGATAATTGGCAAGCCGGGAAGAGCGGGTACTTAGATCAGCAAAACTCAATTTTGTGTCTGTTTGCGTGGCGCTATCGACAATCCACAAAGCAGTCTGATTGCGGCTTTGCGGATTGGCAGCAAGCTCAGTATCAAACCAGTCCAGCGCCCAGTTGAAAGGCAGTGCCTCCGGCCAGACAAAACCGGCTTTTGCGGCCTGATAATCCTCGCGATACTGCAAGAGAAAATCACGCGCCTGCTTAAAATTCTCCGTACTCAGCTGCCTCATGCAATCCTCCCAAAATGCATAAATCACTGTGTTTGTGGCTATAAACGCTCCACCGCTATGGCTGTTGCCTCACCGCCGCCGATACAAATACTGGCAATGCCGCGCTGCAAATCATGGGTCTGCAACGCTGCCAGTAATGTCACCAGAATACGCGCGCCTGATGCACCGATCGGATGACCGAGCGCACAGGCTCCCCCATGAATATTCACCTTCTCCGCTGGCAGATTCAGTTCCTGCATTGCGGCCATTGTCACCACGGCAAAAGCTTCATTAATCTCGAAAAGATCGACATCATCTTTTGTCCAGCCGGTTTTCTCATAGAGTTTGCGCATGGCACCGATTGGCGCCGTGGCAAACAGGCGCGGCTCATGGGCATAAGATGTCTGCGCAACAATACGGGCAAGCGGTGTCAGTCCGCGTTTTTCCGCTTGCGAAAGACGCATCAGCACCAGTGCCGCTGCACCATCCGAAATCGAGCTGGAATTGGCGGCCGTAACCGTTCCGTCCTCACGAAAGGCAGGTCGCAGAAACGGAATTTTCTCCGGTCGTGCTTTGGCCGGTTGTTCATCCATATCAATCAGATGCGCGGAATTGCCATTTCCCGTCACAACCGGTGCAATTTCCTTTGAGAAATAACCGCGCTCCAGTGCCGTCTGCGCACGTTTTAAAGAGCGTAGTGCAAACTCATCCTGCGCGGTGCGGCTGAACTGAAAGGCCTCGGCACAATCCTCGGCAAAACTGCCCATCAGACGGCCTTTTTCATAGGCATCTTCCAGCCCGTCGAGAAACATATGATCCGTGATTTTGCCATGCCCCATGCGATAGCCGCCACGGGCTTTATCCAGCAGATAGGGCGCATTGGTCATGCTCTCCATACCACCGGCCACGATAATATCCGCACTGCCACCGGCCAGCATATCATGCGCCATCATCACGGCTTTCATACCGGAACCGCACATTTTATTGATCGTCGTTGCTCCCGACGCTACGGGAATGCCGGCAGCAATCGCGGCTTGACGTGCCGGTGCCTGCCCCTGCCCCGCAGACAACACACAACCCAGCAAAGTCTCATCAATCTCGTGTGCAGCAATCCCTGCCCACTCAATCGCGGCCTTGATTGCTGTTGCACCAAGTTCTGCCGCCGGTACCGTGCTGAAGGCGCCCTGAAAAGCGCCCAGAGGTGTGCGTGCCATGCCGACAATAACCACAGGATCTGCCATCTGCACTTCCTCCCAAAACTGCAAATTCAGATGAAGAACTTTGAGCCTAGCCCTAAGATCTATGGCAAAGAATGACAGTTTGGACTTTATTTTATGATCGGTTTTGCCATATCTTATTATTCAGGAGCAGGAGGAGACGATGATCGGTCGTGGCTTTGTTGATGATGCACTGACAGTCTTACAACACTATGCACCTGCAAAAATACCGGATGTGCTGGCGGCTGCCGGTATTGATGCCAATGCTTTACGACAACCGGATTTCAAACTGGATGCTGCACATTATAGCCGCCTCTGGCTGGCCATTGCCGAAGAAATTCAATGCGAGTTTTTCCGCTTCGGCCAGCGCCCGATGCCACCCGGAAGTTTCGCCATGCTGTGTCACGCTGCTCTGTCCAGCGATAATCTCGAACATGCCATCCGCCGGTCATTACGCTTTTTTACCTTGCTGATCGGTGAGCCCAAAGGTGAATTGATCCTGCGCGATGGGCTGGCTGTTATTGTGCTGCGTGAGGTGAGCCCCGCACGTCCGGCCTTCGCCTACCGCACCTTTTTTCTCATTCTTTACGGCGTGCTGTGCTGGCTCGTGAAACGGCGCCTGCCTATCCACGATATTGGTTTTCGCGGTGCGCCTCCGCCGGACAGGCCGGATTATCTGGATTTTTTCAGTACCAAAGTCCGTTTTTTTCAACAGGAGACCAGCCTCAGCTTCGACCCTGCTTTGTTGTCGCTGAAAATCCACCGCAGCAAAGCAACCCTAAGGCAGTTTCTGGCACAGGCACCGGCCAATATTCTGCTGCGTTATCGCTATGATCGCGGCAGTGCTTCTGCGATCCACAAATTGCTGCGGGAAACCCCACCTGCCAACTGGCCGGATTTTGCACAGGCAGCGCAAAGCCTGCATATATCCGAACCGACATTGCGCCGCCATCTGCGGGCAGACGGCATGAGCTATAGCAGCCTCAAAGAAGAACTTCGCCGCCAATATGCGCTGAACTGGCTGCAGGAAACCGATAAGCCGGTCGGCATGATTGCGGCAGAACTCGGCTATACGGAGCCGAGTGCTTTTCACCGCGCATTTAAAAAATGGACTGGTGCAAGCCCTGCCCGCTACAGATCATCGCAACCGGAGCCAGCCACACGAAACCGCGATTACGGATACGCTGACCGATCTTGAAAATGAAGCTGTCAATGCGATCGCCATGGCGCTGAAAAACCGGCCAGAACCACGCCATAGTAATTGCAACAAACAGCCAAGACAGCGTGATATCCGAGAGAAAATGGGCTCCCATAACCAGCCTGTTCAGCGAGAAAACCAAAGCTGCAAAACCGGTAATAATCAGCAGCAGCACACGATTGGCACCGCCCAGAACCAGCGGAATAGCAAGCATTGCCATAGCACTCGCGGATTCACCCGACGGAAAAGAGCAACTGCTCTGACAGCTCTTGGCAATCTGCCATGCCGGACTGAAAAACGAACTGCCGCCAAATTCCATAATTTCATTCGGACGGGCACGGCCGACAAGATATTTCAAACCATGAACAATAGCTGCCGCACCGATAGCATAGACAGACAGAATATAAAGCAGCTTATGCGGCGCAGGCAGCCAGCGCCGGTTAAACAGACCTTGCAAGATCAGACAAGCAAGCAATGCAGGCACGATGATTGCCGGCAAAGTGCGGTGCAAATCACGCAATGTCAGTAAGAAACGGTTTTCATGTAGCGGAAACTGGCCTGCACGATCTGCAAACCAGCCGGAAACCGTAATATCAATGACCGGGATCACCATGAAGATAAAGCTGACAATCACTGCTAGTCTTATCAGTATGTTAAGTCTGTAATTGCCATGGCGAATGACAGAAACATTGCTGTGCAATGGACCGGCAGAACTGCGTATCAGTGCAGGCAGATTATTATTTATACCCATAGAAATTCAAGCACGAATAAATACAATAAAAACAAAACATAAATGTAAATCATGAGGTAGCTTTCTCATGGGACGACACTCCGTCCGGCACGCATCATATGTTGGCCTGTCAGTAAAAATTCACTTTTGTAAAGATTCCGTCTGATAGCTTGCGGTCGTTTTGGATTGCGCGGAAGGAATGAAGAAGACACAAGCGCATGTAACCGCTGCTGCCACTTGGCAGACAGGTTCCTCTTATCCTGAAATTCTGACTGAAGCTCCGTATA
Organism: Pseudochrobactrum sp. AO18b; assembly: GCF_000409565.1. Classification (NCBI taxonomy): domain Bacteria; kingdom Pseudomonadati; phylum Pseudomonadota; class Alphaproteobacteria; order Hyphomicrobiales; family Brucellaceae; genus Pseudochrobactrum; species Pseudochrobactrum sp. AO18b. Next base: position 4,198 of record NZ_ANNO01000233.1, on the reverse strand, counting down.
GTATGACACTCAACAATTCTCGCTCACATTTATTACACGGGTTGATGTGCAGCAGAATTGTCAAGATTTAACCGGAATAAGATGTGATCCGGTTTAAGACTTATCGTCAAACAATATATTCAATATTATTTTTTAAAATTTACCTATGAAAACTGTATTTTATGACAATTGCATAAATATTACTCCGTATTACGGAATTACAAACCCAGATATTCTGAATTTATGCCACTGTCCCGTCCGGCTTATTCTCCGTCAGTTTGCGCGGAAAAATCATGGTCACGCAAGCTCCGCCCTCAGCCAGACTGGCCTGCTCCACTCTGCCGCCATGGGCAGTCACGATTGCACGGACAATTGACAAGCCCAGACCTGACCCGCCGGTTGCTCTTGCACGGGACGGCTCGCCACGCCAGAACACATCAATCGTATGGCCGGAAAATTCCTGATCGAAGCCGGGTCCGCGATCAATAATGCGCAGAAAGGCTTCTTCTTTATTCAGATATCCGCTTTCACAGCGCAAATATCCGCCGGATGATGCATAACGGCAGGCATTTTCCAGAACCGCCAGCATGGCCTGCCGCAGACGCTGACTGTCCGCCGGAATGATGGCTCGTTTCAGATTGGTTTCCAGCACCATTCCCGCTTCGGCGAGCAGTGAGCGTGAAGCCTGCAAGACCTGCTCGGCCGCCTGTGCAATATCTGTATTACAGCGCTCGGTCACCAGTTTCTGGCTGGCTGCAAGCGATAATGTACGAAGGTCATTGACCAGACGGGTCAAACCTTCCACCTGCATCAACAGGTCTTGAATCCGGTCATCGTCCCGCGGAAAAATCTTATCGGCCATTCCCTGCAATATGCCCTGAACAATGGTCAGAGGCGTACGCAACTCGTGGGCCACAGCCATGGTGTTGAAGCGCAAACGACGCTCCATATTCTCCAGCTCTTCTGCCAGCGCATTGAAGCGCTCGATAAGCATCGCAACTTCGCTTGTGCCTTTAACCGTGTCTGGAACACGGACGGAAAAATCGCCTTCACGCAGGTTATTCACTACGCGTGTAAGCTTTTCCAAAGGGCTGCTGAATTTACGGGCAAGCCAATAACCGATGAGGCTGCAAATCAACGCAGCCCCAAGCCCGAATTTCAGCACCAGAAGATAAAGCTCAGCCTCTGCATCTTCATATAAAGGCGTCAGTTGCTGGACAAGAGCCAGAAAATCGGCCTCTTTCGGAAGCTCCCCCCTGTCCAGCATCTCATAAGCGAGACGGGCATTATCACTGATCTGGCTCAGATATTGCTGTTCATACAGGCCTTGTACCCACATGACACCAAAGAAAATAATCGAAAAACTGAGCATCAGCATCGCTGCTGTGACCAGAGCTGAAACCGTACTCAGTGACAGGCGGGATAATTTCATCGTGGTTCTGCCAGACGGTAGCCAATACCACGTACCGCCGGAAACAGACCGGACGGCCCGCCTGATGCTTCAATTTTGCGGCGCAGATTGGCAATATGCGTATCAATGGTACGAACCAGCGCATCACTTTGCGGCAGGCAGGCATCCAGCAGATCATTGCGCGGAAATGCATGGGTCGGACGCCGGATCATATGGGCGAGAATGCGAAACTCGCTCAGCGTTAACGGCAGCAGCTGCCGCTCCTCATCCGTATCGGTGAAAGCCGCATGGGCATCAAAATCAACCAAAATATTCTCAAAGCGGATTGCTGCATTGGCCGCATTATTACGGGTGCGGCGCAACACAGCATTCACCCGCGCCACAACTTCCTGCGGGTTGAACGGCTTAATCACATAATCATCCGCACCGAGGCGCAGACCTGAGAGACGATCCAGATCTTCTGCCAGCGCGCTGATCATAATTACCGGAATATTGCTTTCCCGCCTGATGCGCGCCAGAACTTCAAAACCGTCATATTTGGGCATTTTGACATCCAGCAGGATCAGATCCGGCGACAGCATGGCATGATGGCGCAACGCTATTTCGCCGTCAGAAGCACAGACTGTGCGGAACCCGTCACGGATGAGGTAAGCTTCGAGAATACCGGCAATTGCCGGTTCATCTTCAACAATCAGTATCAAGCCTTTGTCAAGCATTCCGCACCTTTTATACCGGGTTCGCACAAGGCAATATAGTTTGACAAATCAATATCAACCATCACCTGCATAGGGAAACAATTGCCAGTATAAGCTGAATGTCAAGATTTTGTGTGCGTCACGCCAAGCATCAAAAGGCGCATTCCTAATAAAGTGCCTGCATATTGCCGGTAAACATTATTTCCCGACAAATTGTCCGATTTCCGCCATTAAAAGAGAACCTGTTCAAAAGAACAAGTTCTCTGCACATTATTACAGTCAGACTGTCAATGCGTTCTCGATAGCCTGTTTTTCATCCGCCGTCAGATCAAGCCGGTTCAGATCTGCATCCAGCAGCACCGGAACGTCACATCCCTGTGGCAGCACAGCGAGCGCGGGTGTTTCATTCTTCTTATTTCCGGCTGCAACGCTCAGATAAAACGGCTCTTCTTTCTTCTTAAAACGGCTGGCACGCTTCTTCTTTTTACCCGCTTCATTCAGGTAGCTGTAAAACACATTACGCATACCATAATTCGACTGAATACCGGTCACGGTGACAGCAACGGGTTTAAGAGGCAGTGGTTTGCGGATTTTCTTATTCAGACCACGCGTTCTGAACATGGCCACAATCACAGCAATCGCGCCACCGATCAGCAGCACAGTGAAAACACCGAGCGTGAAAATGCGATCCCAGAGCTTTTCGATGCCCAGATCCAGTGTCACCAGCGACGGATCATCACCGGAGCGAACGATTTCCACATCATAGCCGGAGCGGTTCATGTCAAAAAACATGAAGCTGACGCTCTCCTGAACAGATTGACCCGCGCTGTCCTTGAAAACAATATCGGCTTTACAATCGGTCATAATCAGCTGGCGGGTTTTGCACTCGCCTTTGCGCAAGCTGGCATTCTCATCCACGACCGGATTCTGGCTGATTTTATAGTCGCGCAGAATACCCGGCCCTTGGTACCAAAGCAGAAACGCACCAAGCGCCATACAGACAATCATCGCAAAAGAGAGGATAATACCGCCGGAAAAGCCGGAATTTTTGATCTGAATTGCACGGCGCGGAAACGCCTGTTCAAGAGCCTGCATATGAATAATGTCCTGATGCCTGATACGAAATGTTTTTTCCGCTATAACGAAAACCAGACACCGAGACCACCGGAAACCGTTTCACAAAACGCAAGTCCGCGTAATCAAATTTGTGCAGGTCCGGTCAAACCCGCTCATAACAATGCTGCCAAAGCCTTATTTACCGGCATAAACGGCACTGATTTTCAGATTTTTCTGGAACGCAGCCAGCACAGCCAGCGGTGAGCTATCGGATTGGGACACAGAAAAAGCCGGATCAAAAACCAGCTTTATCGCGGCCTTAGATTGCGGATGCGGCAGATCAGCAATCAAACGGCTGAGTGCCTGTTTGCCGTCGGCATCAATCATATTGGCTGACAAGCCCGCAACAAAGGCCAGCGCCATAGAGCGATATTTTTCAACTTCCGGTTCCGGATCATCATTATAACCAATCATCCCGACGATAGTTGTCATAACATAATTTGCAAAGAAACCCTGATCGTCGAGCTCGGTCGAAATCTCACGAATTTTCATGGTTTCCAGAGACGAGCTTTGCGCGCCCAGAATATCAAAACGCGGCAATTCAGACAGCTCAACCGTCGCGGATGACAGCACTTCACCAATATACCGGCCGGAGAAACGCGCTTCAGTCACGCGGAATATTTTACTGTCCTTATCCCATTGATAGGCCAGTTTCAGATCAAAACCATTCTTCTGAATTTTGCTTAAATAACGCATCGCAGGGAGACTGGACGGCCAGTATCCGACAGACTTGACAGAGATTTCAGCCCATTCCGGCCAGTATTCAGCGTCCTTTTCCAGCGGAGCACTGCGGATTTCAACGGTTTCGGCTGACCAGCTCTGATAGGTTCCGGCATCGATGGTGACATTGCTGAGTGTGCAGCCATCTGCACGATAGGTAATTTCAGCGCCGTCCAGAAGTGAAGACAAAACCGCCTCAGCAAAAATAGCCGCGCAAGGGCCTTCCACCTTAACCTGTTCCTGCTTCTGCAGTTCTGCCGGATTTTGTTGTGCAAGC
>NZ_ANNO01000232.1:0-3361 GCF_000409565.1 Pseudochrobactrum sp. AO18b | reverse complement strand
AACCGTCCCAACCTTTGGAGCCTACGGTTTGCAACGCTGTTGCCTCAAGGCGCGGCTCGGCCGCCATCATATCAAAAAACCGCCGGACACCGATCACATTGGCATCCTCCGACTGCGGATCAGTCACAGCACCGTTGCGCACGACATTATCGCCGATAATGACTGTTCCTTTGCGGGAAAGTTTCAGCGCCCATTCCAGATAGACCGGATTATTCGGCTTATCGGCATCAATAAAAATCAGATCAAACGGCGCGCGATCCTGTAATTTCGGCAAGGTTTCCGCTGCAGCGCCAATCAGAATTTCTATCTTTTCCGCAACACCGGCGGCATCAATATTCTGCTGTGCGATTTCGGCATGTTTTGCGGAATATTCAAGCGTCACAACCTTGCCGCCCTCAGGCAGCGCCCGCGCCAGCCAGATTGTGCTGTAGCCGCCGAGAGTGCCGATCTCCAACACATGTCTGGCATTGCACATTTGTGCAAACAAATTAAGCAGCTTTCCCTGATTGGCCGCCACATCATGGTTCGGCAGCCCTGCATCCGCATTGCGCTGCAACACGGCATCCATGACCGGATCTTCCGCAATCAGCTTCTCAGCCATATAGACATCAACCTGTTTCCACTGATCTTCTGACTGGTACATCATCACTCCTGAATTTTGAGCAGTTTGATACCATGCCGTAAAGACAGCAGAATGACAGCAACGGGATTTTACAGCCCCGTATCCTGCCACCAGCGATGGCCATAGCTCAAGCGCTGTATCTCACTACTGTCAACTTTTTGCAGGAGGTCAGAGACAAACTCGCCGCGAATTTTCAACTCGGGAGCAATTGTTGCCAGTGGCACCAGCACAAAAGCACGCTGTTCAATGCGCGGATGCGGCAAAATCAGATCCGGCATTTCCAGCGCAAAAACGCTTTCATAAGCCAGCATATCAATATCAATCGTGCGCGGCCCCCAGCGTTCACTGCGCACACGCTTCAACCGCCGCTCAATCGTCTGGGTCACTTCCAGCAATTCCGGCGGCGTTAATATCGTCGAGATTTCAGCACAGGCATTATAGAACCAGTCCTGATCGGTATTTCCCCAAGGCGGTGTACGGAAAACCGGCGAAACGGTTATGACCCTGACATCCTGGCGTTCATCCAGCAGTTGCAGCGCCTGTGCCATTGTCTGCACAACATTTCCGATATTACCGCCCAGACACAGCCAGGCTTTGTGAACCTCGCGTGCTTTCATCTATGCGGCCACCCGACCGTCACTTCAACATAATCCAGCACACCGGCAACCGGCGCATTCGGTTTACGCACGGTAATCTCTGCATGTTGAATTTGCGGAAATGCATCGCACAGTGCCTTGGCTACATCCAGTGCCAAAGCCTCAATCAGATAACGGCGGGTGCCCGTAATAATCTTCTCGATCATGGAGAAGACAATACCGTAATGCACTGTTTTATCAATATCATCATTATCCAGCGAGTCGCCCGGATCAACCGTCAGCGCGGCATCCACATAGAAACGCTGGCCGAGCTTTTCTTCTTCTTCAAAAACGCCGTGATGCGCAAAAAACGCGCAATTTTTCATACGGATCGTGTACAAAAAGCCCTCATTTCTTTACTTTTTCGTTATGAAACAGGTGTTCACAACCAAAGTTCATAATCGTCTGCCATTCATTCGTCAGCAGACTATACCGCAATTCTGAAAAACCGGTTCACGCTTTTTTTGTAAGAGCTGCGGCATTTAAAACCGCATCCGCCATCATCAGCGCATCACGGTTCAGTGCAACATTATGCACCCGAAAAATATCCGCACCGCTGAGACGCAGCATAACACTGGTTGCCGCTGTGGCCGCATCTCTTTCCGCGGCAATTTCACGACCACTAACGGCACCGGTGAAACGCTTGCGGGAAGTGCCGACCAGCCATGGCAGGCCAAAACTCTGCAACTGTTCAAATCGTGCCATCAGTTCCACATTCTGCTGCGTGTCTTTGGCAAATCCAAAGCCCGGATCAAGCATGATCTGCCGCCGATCAACACCGGCTGCATTCGCGATTTCCAGAGAGCGCTCTAAAAACACATGCTGATCCTCAATCACATCAGCGGCAACGTCCCTGTCCCGTCCGGTATGCATAATCACCAGTCCGGCACCGGTTTCAGCCGCAAGATTGGCAATATCAGGCTCTTTCTGCAATCCCCACACATCATTCACAATATGCGCGCCTGCTGCGACCGCCAATTTTGCAGTCTGCGCCCGATAGGTATCGACAGAGATCAGACATCCCGTTTCCCGCGCCAGCGCTTCAATCACCGGCAATACGCGATCCTGTTCTTCCTGCGCAGTCACAGTCGCCGCATCAGGACGGGTCGACTCACCGCCCACATCAATAATCACCGCACCGGCATGCAGCATGGCACGGGCAGAACTCAGCGCTGCATCGAGCGTCTTATGGCTGCCGCCATCGGAAAAAGAATCCGGCGTAATATTGAGAATTCCCATAATTACTGACTGAACACCCGTTTCAAGAACGCGTCCATGCGCTAGTCGCCATTCTCTTTTTATAGGGAAACTCTTAATCATATTTGGAATTAACCTTTTAAAATTGCTTTGCTTTCCAAACCAGCCATAAGTTCTTTACACATTTCATGGACTGATAAAAGCCAATGGCTGATAACAGCATAATGCAGCAGAAGACAATTCTGCCGTAATTTGTGCTACAACCGGTAATTTCTGAGTGCTCATTTCGTGAGCGCCCGCAATAAAGGAACAGACAATGTCCGGCAAATTTCTCGCGCTTACCCTCACCGGTCTGGTTCTGTTATCCGGCATGCTCGCCTCTACAACGGCAGATGCGGCCTCAGTGACACGGAAATATCGCTATTTTCCGGTTTATGGCACAACGGCAGAGCAGTTGGACAAATCTTTGGCTAAGAACGGCCCGAAACTCAATAATGGTGGTGAAAGCCATCCGGGCGCGACAAAAATCGCTTTTGATGCCCGTGTAAAATACCGTTCCGACGGCAAATATTGCCGTGTCTCTGATGTGCGCGCCAATGTGACCGCCACGATCTCACTGCCAAGCTGGCATAGCCGTCGCCGCGCCAGTGCCGACACAAGAATGGTTTGGGATGTGCTGGTGAAAGATATCCGCCGCCACGAAGAAAGCCATATCATCATCGCACGCTCCCATGCTTCGGAACTTGAGCGGCAGATCCGCTCCATGCGCAATGAGCGTGACTGCGCAAAATTGCGCGCCAATGTTGATAAGATCACTGACCGGATTTTTGCGAAACATGACAAGGCGCAGCAATATTTTGACCGCGTGGAAACCATTAATTTTGAATCGCGGTTTGAAAATCTGATT
>NZ_ANNO01000231.1:0-1537 GCF_000409565.1 Pseudochrobactrum sp. AO18b | reverse complement strand
GTCTTTTTTATTTTAACTCACATCAAGCGCCGACGTAAAAAGTGTCAGGCCATTTGCAGACCGGCATGGCGCTTTTTCTCGCTTTTTAGCTAACGCCGAGCTTCTTCTGCAGGCTCGTCGACGAAGTCGTGTACTGGAACACAACGCGTTCACCCGGGCTGACGATGCGCTTGGCGGCCTGTGTCATCAGCGCGGCTTCATGGAAACCGGAAAGGATGAGCTTCAGCTTGCCCGGATACCAGTTGATATCGCCAATAGCGAAAATGCCAGGCTCGGAAGTTTCAAACTTCTCGGTATCAACGGTGATCAGGTTTTCATGCAGGTTCAGACCCCAGTCAGCAATCGGGCCGAGTTTCATGGTCAGACCGAAGAATGGCAGCATACGTGTTGCCGGCAGAACGGTTTCGCCGTCAGCACCTTTGATCTTCACAGCGGAGAGATCACCGTCTTCACCTTCAAGACCGGATACCTGACCGACTTCAAAGCGGATTTTACCGGCATCAACCAATTCGAACATTTTCTTCACACTGTCCGGTGCCGCGCGGAATTCCGGACGACGATGCACAACGGTCATGCTTTTTACGATCGGCTGCAGGTTCAACGCCCAGTCCAGCGCACTGTCACCGCCACCAACGATTACTACGTCCTGATCGCGGAAAGCTTCAACACGGCGCACAGCGTAATAAACGCTCTTGCCTTCATAGGCTTCAATACCCGGTACCGGCGGACGCTTCGGCTGGAAAGAACCGCCACCGGCAGCAATCACCACAACCTTGGTTTCAAAAACTTCGCCTTCATCGGTTTCCACATGGAAAGAACCGTCTTCCAGACGCTCAAGCTTGGTCACCATACGGTTGAAATGGAACTGCGGCGAAAACGGCTTGATCTGCTCCATCAGCTTGTCGGTCAGCATCTGACCGGAGATTTCCGGCCATGCCGGAATGTCATAAATCGGCTTTTCAGGATAAAGCTCGGCACACTGGCCGCCCGGACGATCCAGAATATCAATCAGATGGCATTTCAGGTCATACAAACCCAGTTCAAAAACAGCAAACAGCCCGACAGGACCGGCACCGATAATGACAACATCTGTGCGGATAACTTCGCTCATATCTTCAATCTCACTGAATCATAACAGCTGCGCCAGCCATTACGATCTGTCACATTAATCTTATGCTCTGCCAGCTGTCACACAGAACATGCTCTGTAAGTGCTGCCCGCGGGGGAGTGGAGCAACATCAATACCGGAAACCCGCTGATCTCCGGCGATCCTGTGCAATGCATCTGAAAAACTCAGATGAAACAGCACCGGACAAAATTCAACACGAGTTCTATAGTCAAGTTTAATTCAAATGCCTATAGTTTTTGCCGAAATTGATTTCATTAAAAGCATTTTCAGCAAAAGTGGAAACCGGTTTTGCGTAGAACAATGCGTAAAAGCAAAGAATTAGAGCGGTTCCACCGTTTCATCATGACTGGGACCGCTCTAATACCTGATCTTTTTACAGGCATGTTACGGCACTCATTCTAATGCCTG
>NZ_ANNO01000230.1:0-7328 GCF_000409565.1 Pseudochrobactrum sp. AO18b | reverse complement strand
AGGCAGCCCGCTTTAGGAACCGTTACAAATTGTCCGGACAGGTCAGCCCTGACGCTCAGGCACCTGAACAACCAGACCTTCAAGCTCGTCGCGCACGATAATCTGGCAGGACAGACGCGAATTGCCGCGCACATCATAGGCAAAATCCAGCATATCTTCTTCCATCGGCTCAGGACCGCCAACCACATCTGTCCAGTCTTCATCGACATAAACATGGCAGGTTGCGCAAGCGCAGGCACCGCCGCATTCCGCATCAATACCCGGAATACCGTTGCGAATGGCATTTTCCATAACAGTGGAGCCGTTTTCAGCTTCAACTTCATTCCGCATCGCGCCGTCAGCAGAAACAAATGTGATCTTGGTCATGTAGTCATCCTGTAAAATGCCGGCAAAATCATCCGGTGCAGTGCAAACCGCAGCCGATAAAGCTGACACTCTGTAAAAATGTTCGTTGCAGGGCAGATACGTGCTGCAGCCAAGGAGTTCAAGCTGTAAACAGCACCTCCCTGCCCGTCTGCGTCAATTCGATCACTCAGGCACATTCCGAAAACTATGCAGCGGTGTTCGGATGAGACACATGGTAAAACGAAAAGGCAGAGCCTTTCGTCACTATATATGTTAATCATTTCCGAAAGATTGAGCGCTGTTTCACCGGTGCATAAGCACTAATTTCTTGCCGGACTATGGCAAAATATGCCACAATTCAGGGCATATTATATTCATATCTGATGTCTGCTTAAAGATTTCCACAATTAGATAACGCTTAAAAAAGCCCGCATTTGCTTTGTTTTCAATGCCCCTACGAGTACCGCGTTAACCTTATCTTTAAACATTTCATCAACCGCAATTTCCGTAGTTCCCATATGGCTCCGGAAGTTTTAACCTATAGACTGCGCAACGTGTCTTTGTATCTGCCGTTAAGAATTGAGCGGCAGCAACTCAGAGCATGGTTTTTGCGTATAAGTATGAGTACGGGGTAAAACGGCTATGGCACAAAATACAAAAGCGCAAAAGCTTGAGCTTGATATGGAACAGGCCCTCTCTGACGGGCTGGATCTGGATTTCAGCGACGACTTTGAGCTGGATTTGAATTTTGACGCACCTGAAGCAGAATTCTCGCTTGATGATCTGGAAAGCCAGATTTCGCGCGCAGCAGAAGAACTGGCACTGGAACAGAACGGCGCTTCAACAATAGCCGCCGCTGCTGCAGGCACTGCCGTTGCCGCTGCTGTCGTGAAAGGCAAAGCAGAAACGCTGGCACAGCCAGAGCCGGAAAAGCCTGTTAAAGAGAAAAAAGCAGAAAAAACCGTTCTGCCTGCCGCACCGGTCACACCGGCTGCGCCTCCTGTTGTTACAGCCTCTGCCAATACCCCGGGCAGCGTGACTGTTTTACAGGCCGCAAACCAGCCGGAAGCCACAGCCCCCGTTCACAGTGTCAAATCTGAAGCAGTATCCGCACGCAGCGATGCAGAAATGCAGGCTGAAACTGTGCTGGCAGATCCTGTAGCTGCGCGCCCTGCAACCACTCAGGCAGCACCTGCTGCCGCAGCCTCCCCGTTTACACCGGCCAATGACGATCTGCGCAATGATAACTTGTTGCTGCGCCGCACCAATGGCCGCAATGCAAATGTGTTCTGGACAACCACAGCCATCAGCGCCCTCTGGACAGCAGGTGGTCTTACCCTTGCCCATGCGCTGAGCCCGCAGGGTCTCACCTCCTTCTCGGCAATCAAAGATTTCTTCGGCACTCCGGCCGGTATCGGTGTTGCAGCCGGTATTGCCGTGCCGGTTGTGATGTTCTGGGGCTTTGCCCAGATGGTGCGCCGTGCACAGGAACTGCAATCCGCTGCCCGTCAGATGACTGCCGCCGCTATGCGCCTCGCTTCGCCTGAAGCCGCAGCCGGTGACCGTGTTTCCACGCTCGGTCAGGCCGTGCGCCGTGAAGTTGCAGCGATGAATGAAGGTATCGAGCGCACACTCGCCCGTGCTGTTGAACTGGAAACTCTGGTTCAGACCGAAGTGCATCAGCTTGAGCGCGCTTACAGCGATAATGAAGTGCGCATCCGCGCATTGATTGCCGAACTTGGCAATGAGCGTGAAGCGGTCATCAGCCATGCAGAACGCGTACGCTCCTCGATCTCCGGTGCCCATGAGCACCTCAAGACTGAACTGTCTTCGGCCAGCGATATCATCCGCGACAATGTTCTCACCGTTTCCAGCGAGCTGACCTCTTCCCTGTCCCATGCAGGTGAAACAATGATCAGCCGCCTGAATGAAAGCGGCGCAGCCATTTCCGAAGCGATTGATACCCGCAGCACAGATATTTCGACACGCATCAGCTCTTCGGGCGGTGATTTTGTTGAAATCCTTGATACACGTATCGCCACATTGGAAGAACGTTCACGCGGCCTCACCGAAACCCTGACCGAAGCGCTGGATGCACGTACGTCCAACATCGCTTCGCTGCTCGGCGATGCAACCATGAATATGGTCACCGAATTCGATCAGCGTCTGGCCAATCTGAACGCCACACTGGCCGAACGCGGTCACTCGCTGCTCAATGAATTTGAAGGCCGCGCACAGGCAATCGACAGCAGCACTGAGAAACTCAATGCCGCTCTGGAAGTCCGTTCGCGTCAGATCAATGAAAATCTGATTGCCCGTACCCGTGAGATTGCAGAAACCTTCTCCGGTGTTCGTTCGTCCATCAGCACTGTGGTTGACGAAACCAAAGACAAGCTCAACGGCGAATTGTCAGGCATTACAGATTCTGTTGCCGGTCTGCTCAATGACCGCGCCGGTCACTTCATCGCTCAGATTGCTGACAGCCGTGAATCCTTGTCGTCCACACTCTCCGGTGAAGCTGACCGCATTGCAGCTGCAATGCAGCAGCACAGCCAGACGATTACAGAGCGTGGCGCCGATATTGAACGTGCCATTGCGGGCAATGCAGCCAATCTCGACCAGACTGCCAGCCAGCATGCCGCTATTCTGGAACAGCGCACCAATGATATGCGTGAAGCAATGGCTGCCCATAATGCCAAGCTCAACGATATTTTTGCAGAAGAGGAAGGCCGTTTCGAAGGCCGCACTTCAGCTCTCAAGAGCTCGCTCGACCAGCAGCATGCGGAATATGCGCGGGCACTGGATGAGCGTAATCAGCAATTCTCTGACAGCCTGCAGAATAACAGCGCTGCTGTCAGCTCGCTGCTGAATGAACATATCAATACTGTCGGTGACCGCGCCTCGCAATTGCAGGCAGCGATGCTGAGCGGCTCTGAAAGCCTTGATGCCAATCTGCGTCAGCACAGCGATACGCTGGTGCAGCGCACTGTTGCCTTGCAGGATGCTGTTGCCAATGCAACCGGCGTATTGCAAAGCTCGTTTGACAATCAGACCGGTATTATTGAAGAACGCACCTCCACCATGGAACGCGCTCTGAGCATCGGTGTGGACAATGTTCGTAAATCACTGGAGCAGAGCGCTTCGGTGGTTGCCGGAACACTGCGTGAGAAAATCACAGAAGCTGCTGGTTCCCTCACCGCAGAAGCTGCCAAGGCCGGTGATGCACTGCATGGCTTTGGTGAAAACTTCAACGACCGCCTGATTGAAAATCTGGCCGGTACAGAAGCCCGTCTCGGCGAACGCGCCAGCCAGATTGCATCCGGTCTGGAAGCGATTGAAACCCGCCTCACCGGCGAACTCAGCGGTATTGAATCGCGCATTGCAGAAACCGCATCGCGCACCAGTGACGTGCTCGGCTCCCATAGCGAAGCTTTCAGCGCCCGTGTCCTGGAAAACCTGTCCGGCACAGAAGCCCGCCTCACTGAACGTGCGGAAGCCATTGCTTCCGGCATCAATGATGTGAGCAACCGTCTGACCGGTGACCTCAGCGGCATTGAAACACGGATTGCAGAAACCGCATCCCGCGCCAGCGATGTTCTCGGTTCCCATAGTGAAGCTTTCAGCGCCCGTGTTCTGGAAAACCTTTCCGGTACCGAAGCACGCCTGACTGAACGTGCTGATGCGATTGCCATGGGTCTTGGTGAAATCGGTTCGCGCATTACCGGTGAACTGGGTGTGATCGAAGCCCGTATTTCCGATGCGACACAGAACACCTCCTCCACACTGGAAGAACGTACCCGTGAGCTGAATGCGGTTCTCGCAGCCCGCTCGCAGGAAATCACCCGTATTCTGGCCGATACCGCAGAACCTCTGGTACAACGCCTTGCCGATAGCGGTCAGGGTCTTGCAAGCCAGCTGGAAGAAGCAACCCATGCAGCAACCGACCGCCTGCGTTCAGAAAATGCAGCACTGGTCAATGCACTGGCCAGCCGTACGGCTGAAACTATCTCTGCGGTGCAGGAAGCCAAGTCCAGCCTGTCCGATGGTGTTGGCGGCCTGATTGATCGTCTGGCAAGCTCCAATACGGAACTTGGTCAGCTGATCGACAAAGCCACGCTCAACCTCAATGATATTGATACACGTCTGGTTGAAACAACGTCGAACTTTGCTGACAGCACCAACAAGGCTGCTCAGATCTTCTCCAGCTCCAGCGTTGTGATCGATAATAATATCGGTGCCCTGCGCTCGCTCTCCGGCAATACGCTGTCGCAGATTGCGGATATTGCCAAGCGCTTTGAAGATCACAGTGCGGTTCTGTCCCGTGCATCTGACCTGATCAACACAGCTCAGAATGGCCTGACTGACACATTGTCCGACCGTCAGGATGCTCTGGAACGTCTGTCTGCCGGTCTGCTTGCCAAATCTGAGAACATTGAGAAAGTGATGCAGGGCTTTGAAACCCTTGTTACTTCCGCTCTGGAACGCACCGAAGGCCGCACACGCAATTCGACAGAACAGCTGCGCGCTGCCATTTCCGAAGTTGTGGAACAGGCCAGCCAGAAATTTGCAACAGCAACGGATGAAATCCGCCGTTCGGCCGCTGAAATCCGCGGTGAACTGGATGCAACCCGTGGCGAGCTGAAGCGCGGCGTATTGGATATGCCGGCGGAAGCCAAGGAATCCACCACTGCAATGCGCAAGGCGGTTTCCGAGCAGATCAATGCGCTGAAAGAACTGGCATCCATCGTCAATAAATCCGGCCGTCTGGTCGATGTGGGCGACAGCCGTGCAGACCGCACTATTGCTAAACAGACAGCCGCAGCGCAGCCTGCTCCGGCCTATGTTGCACCAGTGGTCACGCAGACTGCGGCTCCGGTACAGCAGCCACAGAGCTACACAGTTTCCGCAGCACCTGCTCCACAGGAAAGCGCACGCGGCGGCTGGGTTTCCAATCTGCTGGCACGCGCTTCCGCAGATGAGGAAACAGCTTCGGCACCGCGCAACCAGAGCAATGTAACACCGCAGCGTTCAGCCGCCCATGTGGTCGACAGCCTGAACTCCCTGTCGGTTGATATTGCCCGTGCGATTGATCATGAAGCATCGGTAGAGCTTTGGGATCGCTACCGTCGCGGTGAACGCAATGTCTTCACCCGCCGTCTCTACACTCTGAAAGGTCAGCAGACCTTTGAAGAGATCAAACGCAAATACCAGATGGATGGTGATTTCCGCCGTGCGGTAGACCGCTACATGGATGATTTCCAGCGCCTGCTGGAAGATGTTGCCCGTAATGATCGTGATAATATGGTCACCCAGACCTATCTCACATCCGATACAGGCAAAGTCTACACCATGCTGGCACATGCATCGGGTCGTCTGCGTTAACCGGATACCACATTCAGAAAGGCGGGATTTTTCCCGCCTTTTTTATTTTCTGACGACCCCTGACAAAGCGTCTCAGCTGCTCATAATTTTACCATACCGCTCTTGCCAAATGACGGGGCAGAGCTTCTATAGTGAGTTCTACAGAATTACATTGCGGCATGTCATTTGCTGCTCTCAAGCATATATACCGGAGGAACTATGTCTCAGACTGCACCGCGCTATCCAGATACCCAGCTTTTGATCAACGGCGAATGGCGCAATGCGCAAAGCGGGCGTACAATTGATGTGTTCAATCCGGCCACCGGCGAAGTCATCGGCAAGGTTGCCCATGCTGAGAAAGTTGATCTCGACGCAGCACTGGATGCCGCTGCCAAAGGCTTTAAAATCTGGAGCGCAAGCTCGCCATTCGACCGTTCCAAATTCATGCGCCGCGCGGCAGATTTGCTGCGTGAGCGGGCAGATGCCATTGCGCCGATCCTGACACTTGAGCAGGGCAAGCCGGTAGCGGAAGCCAAAGGCGAAATCCTTGCCGGTGCAGATATTATCGACTGGTTTGCTGAAGAAGCACGCCGCACCTATGGCCAGATCATTCCGGCACGCGCTGCCGGTGTATCGCAGATGGCATTCAAACTGCCGGTCGGCCCTGTAGCGGCCTTCACACCATGGAATTTCCCGATCAATCAGGTGGTGCGCAAGCTCTCCGCTGCCATTGCTGCCGGTTGCTCGATCATTGTCAAAGCGCCGGAAGAAACACCGGCCTCACCTGCCGAACTGATCCGCGTTTTTGTTGATGCCGGTATTCCGGCCGGTGTGGTCAATCTGGTTTATGGCGTACCGTCAGAAATCTCCGAATATCTGATCCCGCATCCGGTGATCCGCAAAATCTCGTTCACCGGCTCCACACCAATCGGCAAAATGCTGGCCGGTCTTGCCAGCCAGCATATGAAACTTTCGACCATGGAACTCGGCGGCCACGCACCGGCGATCATCTTTGACGATGCCGATGTGGAAGGCGCAGTTAAAACACTGGCTATGTCCAAATTCCGCAATGCCGGTCAAGTCTGCGTTTCACCGACCCGCTTCCTCGTGCAGGAAAAGGTCTATGAGCAGGTCGTTGAATCCTTCACTGAAAAAGCCAAAGCCATCAAAGTCGGCAATGGTTTTGACGAGGGTGTGCAGATGGGGCCGCTGGCCAATGAACGCCGTATCCCTGCCCTTGAATCCCTGATTCAGGATGCCGTGGACAATGGCGCGCGTCTGATGACCGGTGGCCGCCGTATAGGCAATGTCGGCAATTTCTTTGAGCCGACCGTGCTGGCCGATGCACCTAAAACCGCACGTATCATGAATGAAGAGCCTTTCGGCCCTGTGGCTGTCTTCTCTTCCTTCAAAACACTGGATGAAGTGATTGATGAAGCCAACCGCCTGCCATTTGGTTTGGCGTCCTATGCCTTTACCCGTTCAGCTGAAAATGCACGTGAACTGGGCATGCGCATTGAGGCTGGCATGACAACAATCAACCATCTCGGCCTCGCGCTGCCGGAAGTGCCGTTCGGCGGCATCAAGGATTCCGGCTATGGTACAGAAGGCGGCTCAGAAGC
>NZ_ANNO01000229.1:0-1820 GCF_000409565.1 Pseudochrobactrum sp. AO18b | reverse complement strand
CCGGGGGGGTTTATTTATCCTCATGACTAATAAAATTATTCAGAATTCGTTTGATCTTTCAGATTGTTGCGTTACGCTCCTGACCGAGCCGGCCAAAAACAAAAACACGGCCGCGTGAATGAGGGGAACTACAGCATGACACTGATGACAACAGTCAAAAAACACAAGCTGAACAAGCTCGCACTGGCACTGGCATTCAGCACAGCTTTAACAGGCTCAGTGCTGATGAGCGCAGCCAATGCAGCCACACCGGCGGATACGCTGGTGATCGCTATGGCGACCGATGATGTGATTTCGCTGGATCCGGCGGAATCCTTTGAAATTACCACCGCAGAAATTCTGGCCAACAGCTATGGCCGCCTGCTGCGCACAGACTATAAAGACCCGTCCAAGCTGGTCGCTGATATTGCCGAGAGCTGGGAAGTTGCCGAAGACGGCAAGACTTTTACCTTTAAAATCCGCAAGGGCCAGAAATTTGCCTCCGGCAATCCGATTACTGCTCATGATGCTGCTTTTTCGCTGCAACGCGCGGTGAAGCTCGATCAGAGTCCTGTTTTCATTCTCAGCCAGTTCGGCCTGACCAAAGACAATGTGGATGAGAAAGTCTTTGCCAAAGATGATGACACGCTGATTTTCACCTCGGAAAAAGCCTTTGCACCAAGCTTTGTTTATAACTGTCTGACTGCCACAGTCGGCTCTGTTGTTGACAGCAAGCTGCTCAAAGAACACGCGAAACCAGTCACTCCGACTGCGGATTCCAAAGCAGATAATGATTTCGGCCATGAATGGCTGAAGCGTAATTATGCAGGTTCCGGCGCTTATGCAATTAAAGACTGGCGTCCGAATGAAATCATTATGATGGAGCGCAATGAGTCTTATGATGGTGAGAAACCGCCGCTCAAGCGCATTATTTATCGCTATGTGAAGGAAAGCGCGTCGCAGCGTATTATGCTGGATGCCGGTGATATCGACATTGCCCGTAATCTCGAACCGGGCGATCTTGAAGCCATCTCCAAAGATGACCGCTTCCACACTGCCAGCGCGCCGAAAGGCACCATCTATTATTTCAGTCTCAACCAGCAGAACGAGACATTGTCCAAGCCGGAAGTTCGTCAGGCTGTAAAATATCTGGTGGATTACAGCGCTATTCAGTCCACCCTGATTAAGGGCATCGGCACGATCCACCAGAATTTCCTGCCCGCCGGTATGCTTGGTTCAACGGACGAAAACCCGTTCAGCCTCAATGTTGAAAAAGCCAAGGAACTGCTGGAAAAAGCCGGTCTGAAAGACGGCTTCACTATTACCATGGATGTACGCAACACACAGCCGGTCACCGGTATTGCAGAATCCATTCAGCAGACTTTTGCCAAAGCCAATATCAAACTGGAAATCATTCCGGGCGACGGCAAACAGACACTTACCAAATATCGCGCACGTAAGCATGATATTTATATCGGCCAGTGGGGCATCGATTACTGGGATCCGCATACCAATGCCGATACATTCGTGACCAATCTGGACAATAGCGACAATGCGGTTTCAAAAACCAGTGCATGGCGCAATTCATGGGAAATCCCTGAACTGACCCAGAAAACGCTGGCCGCTGTCATGGAAAAAGACGCTGACAAACGCGCACAGCAATATCTGGATCTTCAGAAAGAGTTCCGCGACACCAGCCCGTTCACCATGATTTATCAGCTGAATGAAGTGGCGGTTGTGTCCAACAAGGTGAAAGATTTCATCATTTCACCGGATACCAATTATGTGCTGAAAGCCTCAAAAGAATAACCAACAGAAACGGCCGCAGACTTATATCTGCG
>NZ_ANNO01000228.1:0-2203 GCF_000409565.1 Pseudochrobactrum sp. AO18b | reverse complement strand
GGGGCTTTTTTCATTTCAATGCACCTGCTGAAACTGCAGACTTTGTTAGTTTACCGCCTGCTGAAATTGCAGGCTGGCTAAACGGGCATAAATCCCGCCGGACTGGCTCAGGCTTGCATGGGTGCCCTGCTCAACAATGCGCCCCTGATCCATAACCAGAATATGATCGGCCTTCAAAACGGTCGCCAAGCGATGCGCAATCACCAGTGTCGTGCGTCCCTGCATCAGATGTTCCAGCGCCTTCTGCACCAGCATTTCACTCTGCGCATCCAATGCCGAAGTCGCTTCATCGAGCAGCAGCACCGGCGCATCCCGCAGCAAAGCGCGGGCAATGGCAATACGCTGACGCTGACCACCGGAAAGCATTACACCGCGTTCACCGACAGGCACATCATAGTCACCTTCAAGAGCCATGATAAATTCATGTGCCTGCGCAGCCTTTGCGGCAGCTTCAATTTCCGCATTACTGGCATCCGGTCGTCCGAAAGCGATATTTTCACGAATACTGGCAGCAAAAATCGTCACATCCTGCGGCACCAACGCAATATTGCCGCGCAGATCATCCAGCGACAATTGCCGCAGATCCTTACCATCCAGCAGAATTTTACCCTGTAGCGGATCATAATAACGCAGCAGCAAGGCGATCAGTGTCGATTTACCGGCACCGGAGGCACCGACAATCGCAACAGTCTTGCCCGGTTCAATCACAAAGCTCACATCGTGAAGGGCTTGGTGCTCTGGTCTTGTCGGATAAGCAAATTCCACCTGGGAAAATTCAACGCGGCCTTCAGCACGGATAAGTCTGACCGGTTGCGCCGGTGAAGCGACAGCTGATTCTTCATTCAGCAATTCCACCAGCCGCTCCGCCGCACCGGCAGCCTGTGCCAGCTCCGCCCAAACCTCCGACAGAGCACCTAGAGAACCTGCCGCCACCACTGCATAGATCAGAAACTGCCCCAATGTACCTGCAGACATCCGGCCGTTCATCACATCATGGGAGCCGAACCAAAGCACGGCCACAACACTGGCGAAGATGATGAAGATTGCAAAAGCCGTCAGGATTGAGCGGGAGAGAATCGATTGCTGTGCCGCATCATAAGCGTGATCAACCGCGCCGGTATAATGCGCAATCGCCGGTGTTTCATGGGTAAAAGCCTGTACGGTGCGCACTGCGGCAATTTTTTCTCCCGCATAGGCAGTCGCCAGAGCCAGCTCATCCT
Organism: Pseudochrobactrum sp. AO18b; assembly: GCF_000409565.1. Lineage (NCBI taxonomy): Bacteria > Pseudomonadati > Pseudomonadota > Alphaproteobacteria > Hyphomicrobiales > Brucellaceae > Pseudochrobactrum > Pseudochrobactrum sp. AO18b. The sequence goes on along the minus strand of NZ_ANNO01000228.1, from coordinate 983 downwards.
GCGCGCGGCGCGAACGGCGGCGGACAGAGCGGCCAAAGGCCACCAGCGGCAAAACGATGAGCGGAATAGCAGCCAGCACCAGTGCCGATAATTTAGGACTGGTGACTACCATCATCACCACCGCACCGATCACCAGAATCAGATTACGCAAGGCGATAGAAGCCGTAGCACCGACAGCGGACTTCACCTGCGTTGTATCGGCTGTCAGACGGGAAACAATCTCTCCGGACTGCACTTCATCAAAAAAAGCAGGCGAAAGGCGGGTAACATGGGCAAAAACATCGCGCCGCAGGTCAGCAACGATGCGCTCCCCCAGCGTAATCACAAAATAATAGCGTGCAGCAGAGGCCACAGCCAGCACCGCAGCCAGAACCATTAGAGCAGCAAAAGACGTATCAACCAGACTGCTCGAAGCCGATATCAACCCGTTATCCAGCAGGCTGCGCACAGCCACCGGCAGAACCAAAGTCGCCATTGCGGCAGTGACCAATGCAACCAGCGCACCGGCAACAGAGCGGGGATATTGACGGACGTAAGGAAAGATTCGCGCCAGCGGCTTTAAGGACCGGCGTGGCTTTTTACCGCTCTCGGCCTCAGAAACCGCTTTGTTTTGTAAATTCGTCGCTGTCATTCTGCTTGCTTGCTATATTGCGCCCTTGTTATTAGCTGCTGCCTGATGTATAGGCTCCCCAACCCTTTTGGAAGCCGTAGCCGTATTGTCTGCAGCTTCAATGAGACAAGTGGGCGTATCTGCCGCAGTTCCGGTGATGGCCGGGGCGTGGCTAAATGCCATAAACCTTTCAGGAAGCTGACTATGAAAGCAGACATTCATCCGGATTACCACACCATCAAAGTTGTTATGACTGATGGTACCGAATATTCAACACGCTCCACCTGGGGTAAAGAAGGCGATACGATGAACCTCGATATCGATCCTTTGAGCCATCCGGCATGGACCGGCGGCAACCAGCAGCTGATGGATC
>NZ_ANNO01000227.1:0-3858 GCF_000409565.1 Pseudochrobactrum sp. AO18b | reverse complement strand
CCGCAATGCGGAGCTTTTTTTATGACCTGTCTCTTTGTTTTTGCGCATTTACCTCATGCAAAACCGGTTCCCACTTTTGCTGGAAATGCAGCAGGTTTTAATAGGGCCGCACCGGTTCCAGCGGAATATCCACGCCAATCGCGCTGAGCATCTTGCGGAATGTCGCCAGATCATAGCGCTCATCTTCCGTCACCAATGCGCGGATTTTCCCCTGCCCCTTAGTGCCCTGACCGATCCTTGAAACCATATCTTTGGCAGGATCGAGAAAATGGCACTGCGGACGGGCATTTTCAAAAAACCGGCGCAACCATGGCAGATGTGTACTGGAAAGGGTCAGCACATCAATCTCCGGATATTTGGCAAAAACCTGCGCCAGAAATGCATCAACCGCTGTCTGTGTTTTCTCCGGTGCAAACAGAAACGCACCTGATTCTACCAGCTCCACCATCGGAGAGGCATTAATCAGCGCCACACGATCACTATAAGCACTGTGTTCAGCCACGAACTCGCCGATCATCGGACTTTCCACCAGCGACTGAACACCCATGATCCCGACTTGTCCGCTATGGGATAAACCCCATGCCTCCCGCAGAGGCGGATAGACGCCGAAAAGCGGCAGATGAATATCCTGACTGAGCTCCTCCAGCACCATGATCGACGGCGCATTGGAGGTGATCACAATCGCACAAGGATTGAAGCTGGAGAGATAATCAATCGTGCGGCGCATTACCTGAATCAGTTCCGCGCGGCTTTTGCCGCCATAGGGAAAACTGGCACGGTCAGCAAAATATATAATATCCTGATGCGGCAAGCGGTTGCGGATTTCCGCAACGACAGCATAGCTGCCGATACCTGCATCAAAAACAGCAATCGGTCTGTGCATAGATCATTCTCCCGTTTCCGTATTGCGGAACGGTGTCCGCCTCGAGAGCGATTACGCCCCGATTGAATCACAGCAATCGCTCTCGATTCTTAGAGTCGTCGCATTTCATTGCCATCAAACTATTCAATCTGACGATGAAATGCTCCATCTCGTCTCAGATATGCTCTATCAATTTAGTGTCCCGATTTTACCTGCCAAGGTCAACAGGACGATTATATGGCACAAAAAGCAAAACCTCCGGCAACGTCAGCTGCCGGAGGTTTTAATATTAAGCAAGGATGCTAAATTATACGCTCAGCTTGGCCAGCACTTCTTCGCTGACTTCAAAATTGGCATAAACGTTCTGCACATCATCATCGTCTTCCAGTGTCGAAATCAGACGCAGAACGGACTGTGCCTTTTCTTCATCAACCGGAGCCGAAGTCTGCGGCTTCCAAACTGCCTTGATGGACTCAGCTTCGCCCAACGCGGCTTCAAGCGCTTTGGAAACTTCCCCGAGATCTTCAAAAGCACAGATAATGACGTGGCCTTCTTCATCAGACTGCACGTCTTCAGCACCGGCTTCAATCCCTGCTTCCATAACGGTGTCAGCGTCACCGGCAGTAGGCTTATAGACGATCTCGCCAACGCGGGAGAACATGAAGCCCACGGAGCCGGTTTCACCCAGCGCACCGCCGGATTTGGTGAAAGCAGCGCGCACATTCGATGCGGTACGGTTGCGGTTGTCTGTCAGCGCCTCAACGATAACGGCCACACCACCCGGGCCGTAGCCTTCGTAGCGTACTTCATCATAGTTCTCGGAATCGGCACCGGCAGCTTTTTTGATCGCGCGTTCGATATTGTCCTTTGGCATGGACTGCGCTTTAGCGTTCTGAATTGCCAGACGCAGACGCGCATTCATCGACGGATCAGGCAGACCCTGCTTGGCTGCAACGGTAATTTCGCGTGCAAGCTTGGAGAACATTTTCGACCGCATGGCATCCTGTCTGCCTTTGCGGTGCATAATATTTTTAAACTGTGAATGGCCGGCCATAGCACCCCTGTTCAGGTTCTAAAATTTGGGCACGGGATTGAATATGCGGCGCAGCAAGAGCGAGGCATCCGCATTCATCCCTGCGGAATGTGCGCTTTATAAGGAAAATGGTGCGCCACGTCCAGCCACACCACACCGCACTTCTTTGCAGGCTGCGATAATATCGTCTTTTCATTGCAGATGATAGTTTTTTACACCGGTTCCGGGCCCTGCAACTGGACACGCTCTGATATGCGCCTTATCAATAACGTGAATATATTATGCCGCATCTCTGGCATTATACTCATTCTCAAACCTTTATTTGCCCGTACCTTTATTTGAATCCCAGAATGCTCTATCCACGGGCAAGCTCTGAAACTGCCCGTTACACCGGATATAGATTGACGTGACCGAACAGCCAGCCGCACCGCGACAGAAAAACGACACGATAGCCGCACAGATCAGCAAGATTCTGTCGCAGCGTATCATCGCCGGTGAACTGGAACCGGGAGCAAAACTGCGTCAGGATCATATTGCCGATGAATTCGGCACCAGCCATGTGCCAGTGCGCGAAGCTTTTCGCCGTCTTGAAGCACAGGGGCTTGCAGTGTCCGAGCCGCGCCGTGGTGTGCGTGTTGCCTCTTTCTCGCTTGCAGAAATCCGCGAAGTTGCGGAAATGCGCGCCGCACTGGAAGTGCTGGCACTGCGCCATGCTGCGCCGCATCTGACCCGCGCCATTCTGGATGAGGCGGAAGAAGCCACCCATGCCGGTGATAATTCCCGCGATGTGCGTTCATGGGAAGCGGCCAACCGCAAATTTCACCGTCTGCTGATTACACCTTGCGCCATGCCGCGTCTGCTGGCAACGATTGATGATCTGCATGATGCCAGCGCACGCTTTCTGTTCGTCTCATGGCGCGCAGAATGGGAAGCCCGCACCGATCACGACCATCTGGCTATTCTTGCAGCGCTGCGGGACGGCGATGTGGAGCAGGCTGCCAATATTCTCACCCGCCATGTGCAGTGGATTGGCCGCAAGCCGGTAACCAGCCCGTCAGGCAAAGTGCGCGATGCCTTTGCGATTGTCGGATAAAATAAAACCAATTCCGCATAAATTATCTATAAAATACATCAATTCATAAGTCTCAGAGCAGATGCGGGCAGTTTTAAAACCTGCCCTTGCCCGGCTTGCTGCAATCCGCTTTGTTTACGACCCGTCTATAAACAATTTTACGACAATTCTGTCTGGCCAAGTCGTGCAAATTGACCTAATGATTTTTACGATAGATGCACATTGCAAACTATCTATAATTTTTCACCAGAGTGTGTCGCATATCATTTTACCCGCTGCACCCGCTCTCAGTTTTTATTTATTGCATGATCGTGCCCGTCAAATAAGATCATTTGAATACACATCATGCTATAAGGAGCTTTTCATGTCTCTCGCACATGCAGTTCGCAAACCGGCTTTCAGCCCGCTCAATCTCGACAATCGCAGCGCGGCCATGAAATTATTTGCCGTCATTTCCGGCACCATGATTCTCGCACTGACCTCCCAGATCACAGTGCCTATGCTGCCGGTGCCAATCACCCTGCAGACACTGGTTGTTCCACTGATCGGCGCACTCTATGGCTGGCGTCTTGGCGCACTGACCGTGCTTGCATGGCTTGGTGAAGCAGCAATGGGCATGCCTGTTCTTGCCGGTGGCAACGGCACTCTGGCCGCTTTCGCAGGCCCGACAGCCGGTTACCTGTTTGCATTCCCTGTTATCGCAGCCCTCACCGGCTATCTGGCCGAACGCGGCTGGAACGGCAGCAGCCTGCCAAAAGCTTTCGCCGCTTTCCTGACAGCCAATATTCTGGCTCTGGTTCTCGGCGCAGCATGGCTGAGCCTGTCAGTCGGTGTTGAAAAAGCTGTACTGGTTGGTGTTACACCATTCCTGATCGGCGCACTGATCAAATC
>NZ_ANNO01000226.1:0-10971 GCF_000409565.1 Pseudochrobactrum sp. AO18b | reverse complement strand
TTTTTTATATGCGGATTTTATACTGATTTACTCAGCGGATTTATTGCGGCGACGCGCCAGCATATTGAGGATTTCGACCAGCGCCGAGAAGCCCATCGCAGCATAGATATAGCCTTTCGGCACATGATAACCGAAGCCATCGGCAATCAGGGTCATACCGATCATCAGCAGGAAGCCCAGCGCCAGCATAACGATTGTCGGGTTCTTACCGATAAAGTGCGACAGCGGGTCAGCAGCAAGCAGCATCACTGTTACAGCACCGACAACAGCAATCACCATGATCACGATCTCATCGGTCATACCTACCGCTGTGATGATACTGTCGACCGAGAAGACCAGATCAAGCAACAGGATCTGTGTAATTGCAGCACCCATGCTCAATGTCACAACTTTACCTGCACCGGCTTTGGCACCGTCATGAGGATCAACCGTGTGATGAATTTCCTTGGTCGCTTTCCAGACAAGGAACAGACCACCGGCAATCAGAATAATATCGCGCCATGAGAACTGATTACCGAACAGCTCAATCACCGGATCCTTCATCTGTACGATAATGGAAATTGTGAAAAGCAGTCCGAGACGCAGGATCAGCGCAGCACCAATACCAATTTTTCGGGCTTTTGCCTGCTGATGCAGCGGCAGCTTATTGGTGAGGATCGAGATAAAGATCAGATTATCAATGCCGAGAACAATTTCCATGACCAGCAATGTGACCAAGGCAGCCCATCCCGCAGGGCTGTCCAAAAAACCAAAATACTCAGCGAAAAATTCCATTCAGGCGCCCTTTGCGTCGAAGAATTATTGATAGATCTGTAATGTAAGCATATCCGGCAAATACCATGCGGCTTTGCATCAGATAGTGCGCAAAGCCAAAGAGACAGGTGAGCTGCGTCATTTTACTTATGACAAAACAGTTCAAAACTCAGTCCATGTTCCGGTTATAAACCGCCTATACAGGCAATAAAGACTTGAACACGCACAGATATTTTACAATCTCATGAAATCACGAGACAGGCACATGGGAAAAGAATGCCTGTTTTTCAATAAAACAGAAGCCCAACATTTTATTTCTGCCTGAAATATTTCGCATGTTCAGCCAAACAAAAAAACCGCATATCCGTAAAATATGCGGGTCTTATAATTTTATTTAGCAAAACGATACTTCAGCGCCAGAAAGACGGAATGGTTTCTTCAAGCCGCGGCCCGATGCGCAATGGCGCCGCCTTTTCTGCCAGACCAGTACGATCTGAGATTTCAACCCCGATACCGCTGATGGTTGCAGGGCCACTGACAGCCTCAAAGCGCCCCTTCGGCACTTTGGAGAGAAAACGGTTGAGCGGCTCTTCTTTGTCCATACCCAGCGATGAATCATAATCACCGCACATACCGGCATCAGACATATAGGCCGTACCATTGGTCAGAATTTGGCAGTCAGCTGTCGGTACATGGGTATGCGTTCCCACAACCAGACTGGCGCGGCCATCGACAAAATGGCCGAAACACTGCTTTTCACTGGTGGCTTCCGCGTGAAAATCAAAGATCACCGCATCTGCCTGTTCACCAAGCGGGCAGGCTCCGAGAATTTCCTCACCGGCCTTAAACGGATCATCCAGATCAGGATGCATAAAAACGCGCCCCATAATATTGGCGACCAGCACGCGCGCACCGTTCTTAGCAATATAGAGACCGGAACCTTTACCGGCAGTGCCTTTCGGAAAATTCGCAGGGCGCAAAAAGCGATCTTCGCGGCGGGAGAAATCCAGAGCTTCGCGCTGATCCCAGACATGATTGCCGGTGGTCATGACATCGGCACCGGCACGGATGGTCTCATGAAAGATTTCTTCCGTTACCCCGAAGCCACCGGCAGCATTTTCACCGTTAACAACGACAAAATCCAGTTTCAGATCAGAAATCAGACCCGGTAATTTTTCAAAAACTGCTGTGCGACCGGAGCGGCCAACCATATCACCCAAGAAAAGAAAACGCATAGATCCTTCAAACCTGCTTTTGGATTTTCCGCAAATATCACGCAAATATCACACTGGCGATGCCGCAATAAGTCCGGTTTCAGTCAGAATATAATTCAATGCCACATCATGTGGCTCATGGGCTATGTGATCTACCCGTTGGGCATCAAACGCAACACCTATCAGCAGCGGATGCTTATTTTTATGGTGTAAAGCTGCAATTGCACGGTCATAATAGCCCGCACCATAGCCGATCCGGTTGCCTGCACCGTCAAATGCCGCCAGCGGAATCAGCATAATATCGGGATCAACAACCGGCGCATCGGCCGGTGGCCCCATTGTACCAAAGCCCGTCTCAACCAGCGTATCGCCAAAAGACAAGGTGCGGAATTCAATAGTCTGCTTATCCAAAATCGCCGGCACACAGAGTGTCATGCCACGCGCTTCAAGCACCCGCATTAATGGTCGCGGATCAATTTCCGAGCGGATCGGCCAGAAACCGGAGACACAGGCCTTCTCAGGCAGAGTAATACCGTTCAGAAAGTTCTGAACAATGGTCTCAGAAGCAGTGTTACGGAAAATTTCAGGGAGAGCATTGCGCGCCTGCAGAACGGATTTTCGCAAATCGGCCTTCTGCATTTTCAGATCACCATCCGCCATGCTCATTTTCCTTCATTTCACACACCTAGAGCGCCGTGTGCCATACTTGCACACAAAACTCGCTCTAACACTTTAAAATTAGAGCATAATTTCACCTTAAACTGATCCAAGTTTAAGGAATTATGCTCTAAACGCCTCTTTCCGATTAAAACAGAAAGACGCGAAAAAAGGCAAATATGAAAGAGGAAAGAGCGGCGAACCACAGCGACCGATGAAGCGATTGATCCCGGGAACCTACAACGTAGGTGGGCACCATATGAAGAAGCCCTCGAGCCTCCTCAGGGACAGTTCCCTTAGAGATCAATAAGGCCCCGGGGATGTTAAACCTTCTGTCGTGAAGAGCAGTACGCCTGTATTTATTATAGGGATTCTGATGCCCCTGTACCAGAGGGCATTCTCGCGGATACAGATTTTTTTATTCAACTCATCACAATAAATCAGAACTGCCAGATCAAGTGCCGCGTGGTGCAATTTTTTTAGCCAGACCTTCAATCTGATGGGCAGCACGTGCCACTGCCTGTGTCAAAGCGCTGTCGCTTTTATCGGCACGGGACAAAGCATCATCACGGGAGCGACGCAGCGTTTCCGCTTCATTTTCCAGCCCCTGCAAGCGTTTTTGCAATTCGGCCAGCTCGTCCATCACCATAATACCGGCCATAACGGTCAGGCGCAGATCGCCGATTTCACCGAAAGAGCCTTTGAGATGCATGACATATTGGTCAAAACGGTCAGCCAGACCGGAGAGATGCTCTTCCTGACCCTCGTCACAGGCCATACGATAGGCTTTGCCATCGATTGTCACTGTTACTGTAGCCATGGGACCTCCGTTCTGCCGTTTTTTATTATTTTGCCGTGCAAGCTATAGAACATAAATAGCTGCTAAATTTTGTCCGGCAAGAGCCTCAACGATCGAGAACCGTGCGGATTGTTTCCATAGCCGTTACCAGCCGCCGCGAGACTTCACGATTGGCTGTCTCCAGCCGCTCGGCACGAGCCTCAGACAAATCAAGTTCCTGTGCCAGCTTGGAGCGGTCAGCATTCATGCGCTGTACTTCTTCTTCCGCTTCCACAAAGTCCCCCTCTTTTTCAAGCCGTAATTCAACAGCCTGCTCAAGAGTTGTCATTGCTTTTTCCAGTTGTTCAATCGCCTGTCTGAGCGTAATTTCTGAAGCCATATTCTTTCCCTTTGCCGATAACGGCTTTTCAAAATAAGGCCGAATCGTCATGCCGGAAGCGGCAGATTTGCCATCACTTTAATAAGCACAATGCTGTGAAGCAACAAATGTCACACAAAGGCGTTAACTCATACACCATATTTACAACGGGGTTTGACAAGCGCAGTTGTAACTTCAACCGTTTTAAGCGCGCACACTGTGTCGCATGCAGGCCTGAAATCCCCTGTTATACGTGCAGAATGCCAGCGCTTTGTTGACTCTCTTCATGCAAATGTTATGTGTCGCCAACCCTTGCAGCAGAGCTCTTTTTATCTTTTTACTGCAAGTTATGTCCTAATGCTCACAAATCTGCCGATGTCTGAGGCTAACAGCTCTTTACACATTCTGCAGGCACCACAGGAAAGACAGCCGAAACCATGAGTAATTCCGATAAACAGAACCAGATGGCCAACGCAATCCGCTTCCTGTCTGTGGACGCAGTAGAAAAAGCCAATTCGGGCCATCCGGGCCTGCCGATGGGCGCAGCTGATATTGCGACCACGCTTTACACCCGTTTCATGTCCCATGATCCGCAGAACACCACATGGCCTGACCGTGACCGTTTTGTCCTGTCCGCAGGCCATGGTTCGATGCTGCTTTACTCCCTGATGTATCTGACCGGCTATGAAGACATCACGCTCGACGAAATCAAAAATTTCCGTCAACTCGGTCACCGCACCGCAGGCCATCCGGAATTCGGCCATGCTGCCGGTATTGAAACCACGACCGGTCCGCTCGGTCAGGGTATTGCCAACGGCGTTGGTATGGCACTGGCAGAACGTATTCTGAACGCAGAATTCGGTGATGCACTTGTCAACCACCACACATATGTTCTGGTTGGCGACGGCTGCCTGATGGAAGGTATCAGCCAGGAAGCGATTTCGCTGGCCGGTCACCTCAAGCTGAACCGTCTGATCGTTCTCTGGGATGACAACAATATCTCCATCGACGGTCCGATCTCCCTGTCCGATTCCACCAATCAGTGCGCCCGCTTTGAAGCTTCCGGCTGGAATACGCTGAAAGTTGACGGTCACGATCAGGATGCAATTGCCAAGGCTATTGAATTCGCCAAAGCTTCTGACAAGCCGACCATGATCGCCTGCAAAACCACCATCGGTTTTGGTTCGCCCCACAAGGCTGGCACCAGCAAGGTTCACGGTTCGCCGCTCGGCGCAGAAGAAATTGCAGCCACCCGCAAGGCACTCGGCTGGGAATATGAGCCATTTGCTGTCCCGCAGGATGTGCTTGATGCATGGCGTCTGGCTGGCCTGAACTCCGCGAAGAAGCGTATCGAATGGGAAAAGCGCTTTGCTGCCGCTGACGCATCGGTTCGTGCAGAATTTGAACGCCGTATGCGCGGCGATCTGCCAAGCGCCTTCAATCAGGCGATCATCGACTATAAGAAAAAGCTCTCGGAAGATAAGCCGAAGGTTGCCACCCGTAAATCTTCGGAAATGGCTCTGGAAGTTATCAACGGCGTTGTACCGGAAACCATCGGCGGCTCCGCTGACCTTACCGGCTCCAACAACACGCTGACCTCGCAGACCAAGCCGATTACACCGGATAATTACCATGGCCGTTTCGTCCATTACGGTATCCGTGAGCTCGGCATGTCCGCTGCAATGAACGGTATGGCGCTGCATGGCGGTGTTATCCCTTATTCCGGCACCTTCCTCTGCTTCTCCGACTATGCACGTCCGGCCATGCGCCTGTCCTCGCTGATGGGCATCCGCGTTGCTTATGTCATGACCCACGATTCCATCGGTCTTGGTGAAGACGGCCCGACACACCAGCCGGTTGAACATCTGGCTGCATTACGCGCTATTCCGAACCATTTCGTATTCCGTCCGGCTGATGCGGTTGAAACTGCTGAATGCTGGCAGATTGCACTGAATTCGACCAAAACACCGTCGACACTGGCTCTGACCCGTCAGAACCTGCCGACCGTGCGCACCCAGCACGATGATGACAATCTCTGCGCCTATGGTGCCTATGAACTGGCGACCGCATCGGATGATGCAAAAGTCACCATTTTCGCCACCGGTTCAGAAGTTGAAATCGCGCTCAATGCCCGCACACAGCTGGAAGCCAAAGGCATTCCGACCCGCGTGGTTTCCGTTCCTTGCTTTGAACTGTTTGAAAACCAGACAGCAGCCTATCAGAAAGCACTGATCGGTACTGCGCCGGTACGTATTGCGGTTGAAGCAGCAATTTCCATGGGCTGGGAACGCTTCATCGGCGAAAACGGCGCATTCATCGGCATGAAAGGCTTCGGCGCTTCCGGCCCGATCAATGATCTCTACAAGCATTTCGGCATCACTGCAGAAGCTGTGGTTGCCGCAGCAGAAGCCAAGCTGAGCTAATTTATCAGGAGTAATCAGGTGACCTGATTACTCCTTTTTCTCTCTCAGCCTGCAAAAGCAGACTGAAAAACATCGAACAGTTTCGGGAGTCATAATATGGCAGTTCGCGTCGCTATTAACGGTTTTGGTCGTATCGGCCGTAACGTCCTGCGCGCCATCATCGAATCGGGTCGTACCGATATCGAAGTTGTAGCAATCAACGATCTGGGTCCGGTTGAAACCAATGCGCATCTTCTGCGCTATGACAGCGTTCACGGCCGTTTTCCGGCAGAAGTGACTGTCAAAGGCGACACCATCAATGTTGGCCGCGGCGCGATGAAAGTTCACGCTGTGCGCAATCCTGCTGAACTGCCATGGGCAGCTGAAGGCGTGGACATTGCTCTGGAATGCACCGGTATTTTCGCAACCCGCGATAAAGCTGCTGCCCATCTGGAAGCCGGTGCCAAGCGCGTTATCGTTTCCGCGCCTGCGGACAATGCTGACCTGACTGTTGTTTACGGCGTCAACCATGACAAGCTGAGCAAAGATCATCTGGTCATTTCCAATGCGTCCTGCACCACCAACTGCCTTGCACCGGTGGCTCAGGTTCTCAATGACGCAATCGGCATTGAAAAAGGCTTCATGACCACGATCCACTCCTATACCGGTGACCAGCCGACGCTGGATACCATGCATAAGGATCTGTATCGTGCCCGCGCTGCTGCCCTGTCGATGATCCCGACTTCAACCGGTGCGGCTAAAGCTGTTGGTCTGGTTCTGCCGGAACTCAAAGGCAAGCTCGACGGCGTTGCAATCCGCGTACCAACCCCGAATGTTTCCGTTGTTGACCTGACATTTGAAGCAAAGCGCTCCACAACTGTTGAAGAAATCAACAATGCAATCCGCGAAGCTGCCAATGGCCGCCTCAAAGGCATTCTCGGCTTTACTGATGAGCCGCTGGTTTCCATCGACTTCAACCACAACCCGCATTCATCCGTATTCCATATGGATCAGACCAAAGTTATGGAAGGCACCATGGTGCGCATCCTGACCTGGTACGACAATGAATGGGGCTTCTCAAACCGCATGAGCGATACTGCGGTTGCGCTTGGCAAGCTGATCTAAGCATCTGCTCGGACCAAATATGCCGAAGCCGCGTGCCCTCACTGGACGCGCGGCTTTTTTATTCCGCAAAAACCGGAGACCTCTTATGAATTTCCGCACTCTTAAAGACGCAGATGTTGCTTCAAAGCGCGTGCTTGTCCGCGTAGACCTGAACGTACCGATGCAGGACGGCAAAGTCTCGGATACCACCCGTATTGACCGTATCATTCCGACCATCAATGCTTTGCGTGAACGTGGCGCCAAAGTCATTCTGCTTGCTCATTTCGGTCGCCCGAAAGGCGAAGTCAAAGCTGAATTCTCGCTGGAACAGATCGTGCCTGCTTTGGCACATGCGGTTAAGCATCATGTTGCTTTCGCAAAGGACTGCATCGGTGATGCAGCTGCTGCAGCCGTTAACGCCATGAAGGACGGCGATGTTCTGCTCCTTGAAAATACCCGTTTTCACAAAGGCGAAGAAAAAAACGACGCTGATTTCGTCAAGGCGCTTGCTGCCAATGGCGATATCTATGTCAATGATGCTTTCTCGGCTGCGCACCGCGCTCATGCCTCGACAGAAGGTCTGGCGCATGTTCTGCCTGCTTTTGCCGGTCTGACCATGGAAGCCGAGCTGACAGCACTGGAAAAAGGTCTCGGCCAGCCAGCCCGTCCGGTGATCGCGATTGTCGGCGGTGCCAAAGTTTCCACCAAGATTGACCTGCTCTCCAACCTTGTTGAAAAGGTTGATGCTCTGGTGATCGGCGGTGGTATGGCCAATACTTTCCTTGCAGCACAAGGCCACAATGTCGGTAAATCGCTCTGCGAACATGATCTGGCCGATACAGCCCGTGCGATTATGGCAAAAGCGGATAGCGCCAATTGCGCCATTATTCTGCCGGTTGATGCTGTGGTTGCATGGCATTTTGCAGCAGATGCCCCGCACCAGAATTATGGTGTGGATGCAATCCCGCATGACGGCATGATGCTGGATGTGGGCCCGCTCTCGGTTGACCGTATCAATGCGGCAATCAGCGATGCCTCCACTCTGGTCTGGAACGGCCCGCTCGGTGCTTTTGAACTGCATCCTTTTGATGCGGCAACTGTATCCGCAGCCAAGCATGCGGCTGAACGCACCAAACAGGGTAAGCTGGTTTCCGTTGCCGGCGGCGGTGATACTGTTGCAGCGCTGAACCACGCCAAAGTCAGCGATGATTTCTCCTATGTCTCCACTGCAGGCGGTGTGTGGGGGGGGGCTTTTTTAATATCTGATCATTTCGGTGTCAGGCGAAGTAACCGCCCCGGAATATCATCTTCGATCACATAGACGGAACCGTCTTTGGCAATCGCCACATCGCGGATACGGTTTTCCATATCATAGCGCTCCGCTTCATCAGCACTCCCATCCTCTTTGAACTCAACCCGTATCAAAGCCATGGAAGCAAGGCCGCCGATCAGCGCCGAGCCTTTCCAGTTTTTGAACAATACGCCTTCATAAAAAGCGAGCCCTGCAGGCGCAATCACCGGTGTCCAATAAACTACCGGCGGTTCAAACTCCGGTCGTGTTTCATGGTGCGGAATCGGCTCACCACTATATTGCGTGCCATTCGACACAACCGGCCAGCCGTAATTCAAGCCCTGTTTAATCAGGTTCAACTCATCCCCGCCTTTAGGCCCCATTTCATGCAGCCATAATTTGCCATCAGGTGCAAAAGCCAGTCCGTAAGGATTGCGATGGCCGGTTGTCCATGTCAGCGCCCGTGCATTATCCTCATCCTGCCCTGCCAGATCGGCACGCGGATTATCCTGCGGCACAGAACCGTCGCGGTTAAAGCGCAGCACTTTACCCAGAGCCAGTTTCGGATCTTGTGCGGTTTTCGGGTTCATCCGGTCACCGGAGCTTAAATAGAGATATTTTCCGTTCGGTGAGAAAGCGATAATGCCGCCCGGTTGCCCCCATTTGCTTTTCGGCAGCTGTCGCCACATCACAGTCAGGTCATCGAGTGCGGCCTTGCCATCCTTTTCGCTCAATTTTGCTCGTGCCAGCACCAGCGAACTGACAATATCTTTCCCGCTGCGTTCCGGTTCGGCATAGGTGAAATAGACCAGCCGGTCAGAGGTAAAATCCGGTGAGACAGCAATATCCAGCAAGCCATTCTGTCCTTCAAAAGATACAGCAGGCACATTGCTGACTTCGGTCTTTTTACCAGCCCGATCAGTCAGAAAAATATGTCCGGCTTTTTCCGTTACCAGCAGACGCTGATCCGGCAAAAAAGCAATCGCCCACGGCGTATTAAATTCGGCAATTTCCTGCACTTTAAACGGATTTTCAGCAACCGCTGCGCGACCACCGGCATTAACAGATTGGGATGCAAAAACCGGCGGACTGAACAGGCCGGCTGCTATTGCAGAGACCAGAAAATAACGAATGCCTGCATGTTTCAGACCTGTAATCTTGATGCGTCCGTTCAGCACGCTCTCCCCCTTGACCGGTTGATTATGACTGGCTGTATCAAACGCAATCCAACGGCTGTTGACAAGTCTGTTGTGCAGATAAACTTATCCGGTAATTTTAACCAGTTTTAAGAAAACTTGTCCGAACTTAATCGGTTAAAATTAATTCAATCGGTTCAAGTGCTTGGCACAGTATTTGTTTTATCCGGCACATCTGCTATCGGCTGGGTACCAATTTCCAACGCCCTTCTTAACACGGAGTTTTTTATGAGCGAACGTCTCGAAGATATTGCAGTTGCCATGGTAGCAAAAGGCAAAGGCATTCTTGCCGCCGATGAAAGCTCCGGTACAATTAAGAAGCGCTTTGACAGCATCAATCTGACTTCGACAGAAGATGCGCGCCGCGATTACCGCGAAATGCTGTTCCGCGCTGATGATGCGATGAAGAACTACATTTCCGGCGTTATTCTTTATGATGAAACCCTGCGCCAGAGCGCCCGTGACGGCACTCGTCTTGCAGACCTCATCAAAGCAGCCGGCTCTATCCCAGGTATCAAGGTTGATGCCGGTGCCAAGTCTCTGGCCGGTTTTGCTGACGAAACCATCACCGAAGGTCTTGATGGCCTGCGTGAACGCCTGAATGAATATTACGAACTCGGTGCACGTTTTGCCAAATGGCGCGGCGTTATTGCAATCTCCGACAAGCTGCCGACATGGGGCGCAGTTCGTCAGAACGCACAGGCACTGGCTCGCTATGCAGCTCTGTGTCAGGAAGCCGGTATTGTGCCGATCGTTGAGCCGGAAATCCTTATGGACGGCGTACCGGGCGACCATTCCGTTGAACGTTGCTACGAAGTGACCGATCTGGTTCTGAAAACCGTTTTCAACGAACTCTACGATGCCCGCGTTAAGCTCGAAGGTATGATCCTCAAGCCAAACATGGTTATCGATGGTAAGAACGCCCGTAAGGCTTCTGTTGAACAGGTTGCTGAACTCACCGTTCGCGTACTCAAAGCCAATGTTCCTTCAGCCGTTCCTGGTATTGCATTCCTTTCCGGCGGTCAGTCGGATATTGAAGCAACTGCACATCTCTCCGCAATGAATGCCGGTTATGATATGCCTTGGAACCTGACCTTCTCCTATGGCCGCGCTCTGCAGGCTGCTGCCATCAAGGCATGGGGCGGTAAAGACGACAACGTTCCTGCAGCACAGGCTGCCTTCACCCATCCCGCCCCC
>NZ_ANNO01000225.1:0-8424 GCF_000409565.1 Pseudochrobactrum sp. AO18b | reverse complement strand
TCGGTATGGGCGCTGTCTAATGTGTTCACTATGAACTGTCAAGCGAGCTTTTGAAAGTTTTTCACCGAAAAGAGGATAAAAATGCGCAAAGCCCGAACAGAGCACTTTATATATATAGGCAGTCCACAAATGACCGATTTTATGCACAGCACGCGATAAAAAGAGTCACCCACTCACTCCCTATAAGCATCTGAATTCAAAGAATCATCCGAAACGCATGACGGGATGGCATCAGGAATGTGAAGAAACAAAAATTAATTCAAATTTCTGTTTTATTTTTGATTTTTGCTCTTGCGCTTAGTCAAAGAATTCCTTAAACGAGCCTCACAGCCGCTTCAAAGCGAGCGGGCGATTAGCTCAGTTGGTAGAGCGCTTCGTTTACACCGAAGATGTCGGGAGTTCGAGTCTCTCATCGCCCACCATTCATTTCTGAGAAATCAGATCAGTGAATGACAATTATAAATATGCCGTGCTCATATTTATAATTGAAGACTAAAGTCAGCACATACCGCTTTTAGCGAGCGGGCGATTAGCTCAGTTGGTAGAGCGCTTCGTTTACACCGAAGATGTCGGGAGTTCGAGTCTCTCATCGCCCACCATTTACTCCCCTCTTCAGCAAATCAACATTTTGTACCTTACGCTGATTTTCGGCGGAAATTGTTTCATGCAGAATCGCAGTCTCATGGCTGACTAGAGTGGTTTACGCCCAGATTGAATCACAGTGCTCGCTCTAGATTCTTTATTTGGTCGCATTATCACGGGCGTCAAGTTGATCCAACTTGACTGTGAAAGGCTCAATCCTCACATCTTCCTTTCTGCACTTCTTCTCCACCTCATTTAAGAATCGCCTGCCCGCTCCGGCCGCTTTTGTAAAGAAAAGAATCTGCCCGGAAACAGCAAAGATTCCGCCCCAAAACCGCTCATATCTTATATGCTGCAGTTAAGAATCAAGCTGAGCGGTGGCAGCACGCCTGCCGACCCTGCTGATGCCCTTTTGGCACATCTCCACATATTAATTCAGCCCTGTGTATAGCGGGTAAAATTATCAGAGAGACACCATAGGTATTGACGAAAAATTCATAACATATACCATATATAGTGTCTTGAGCGGTTCTTCGATTCTGCAAACCGCAGCTTCGCAACCACGCTCAAAACGGCTTTATCAGGCACAATGAAACCGGCGATACGCAATGCGATCCGGGATAGTTGCGTCGAAATTTTTGCCGGTTCTCAGGAGGAAACTCCTTTCCGGCGGAGAATCGGAACTTGTTGTTATCAACAGGCTCCGGGAATGTTGAAGACGGAAGAAATGTGATCCGTTGCGCCGGTGTTGTTTTCAGTATCGCAGGCACACAGATCACAGTTCAGCAAGGCAACAGGAATCAGGTTATGCGCAAGGTCAGAGCTGCTTTTCAGGGATCGGAAAACAAACAGATGTCTACATCTGTCATTCAGAAACCTGTTTCAGCAGATTTGTCAGCGGTCAGAGCGAATCTTCGCCCGATGGCTTTATACGACCATCTCTGATGACGCATCCGGCTCCTCTGTGAGCTGTTCCTTCCAGCCTCTCCCGCCGTCCGTTCCGTTCTTATTAGTTTAAGCAAGTTCAGCATGCGTTTTGCGGAATAACCGCAGTTTGTGCAGCAGATTTAAAGGTGCTCTTTGCACCTGAAAGGCCTCCGCCCTCTCGTTTCAAAAGCGGCGGAACCATAATGCTCGGATTTATCACCGCCGGTGCGTCTCTGGATGAACCATACCGGTGAGGAATACAGGGAAGCGTAAACAAGAAGTTCTTTGAGGGCACAACGCTCCGGAGAACGAAGAATCCCGCACCGCAAGGTGCAAAAAGAGAAGAGCACCGTCAGGTGCAGATACAAGAAGGCACCGCAAGGTGCAGACCAATGAGGCCCTGCCAAGGGAAACTGTAGCCCCCGCTACAATGTCCGCTGACTATTCTCTCCGGAATAATCAACAGGCATATAACGCATATCAGTCTCTGAAAAATATCAGGGCGATCAAGAAACGAGGAATCCGATGTCCATTACTGTTTACAGCAAGCCAGCCTGCGTTCAGTGCACCGCCACCTATCGCGCTCTGGAACGTCAGGGAATCGATTTCAACATCATTGATATTTCTGCAGATGCAGAAGGCTACGACACAGTTAAACGTCTTGGTTATATGCAGGTTCCGGTTGTTGTTGCCGGTGACACACATTGGGCAGGCTTCCGCCCTGACATGATCAGCGCGCTGGCTTAATTATAATGGCCTGAGCGTTCCGGTTTGACTGTCATATCCGGACAATCTGCCTGACTGTTCAATCTGGCCGGTAATTCTCTGCCCGTCTTTCGCTTTGCAAGACGGGCAGAAGCCGGAACCAGAAACGGCATTTCAGGCAAATCACAAAAGCTATGCCCTCTTCCTGTATAATGCACAGCATTGGCTGCAAAGCCGGACTGGTGCCACTATATATAGAGGGTCTTTGTTTGACTTCAGTGTCTCACTGGAGATTTAACATGAGGAAGTGGCTATGAGCATGCTCGTCTATTTTTCAAGCGGCACGCAAAATACGCATCGCTTTGTCACAAAAACCGGACTGCCTGCTCTGCGTATTCCGTGCAGCATGAAGGCCGATCTTTTACAGGTGACACAACCTTTTGTGCTGGTTGTCGCAACCTATGCCGGCGGGGACGGACGCGGTGCTGTTCCCAAGCCTGTGATCCGTTTTCTGAATGACAGTGCCAACCGTTCCTTTATTCGCGGTGTGATTGCCGGTGGCAACCGTAATTTCGGTGCAACCTATTGTCTTGCCGGCAATGTCATATCCGAGAAATGTCAGGTGCCGTTTCTGTATCGCTATGAACTGGCCGGAACGGATGATGACGTTATCAATGTGCGGAATGGTCTGCGCAAATTCTGGCAGGCAGACCTCGCTGCCTGACTTCTGAACCCATACAGGGTTCAACAACGAAATTAAATTGCTGTCCGCTTTCTCAAACGAAAAGCCGGATCAGTATTGTGAACAGATGTGAAAGCGAAGCCGGTCTTTGTTTTGCACATACCGACAAATAAATTGGCCAACACATATTGGCCGAAAAATGAATTGGAAAAACTGTGGCGACTCTTGAGCTTGAACGGACAGAAAAGAACAACACCAACAGTTCAAACAACGGGAGTTCTAAAAAGGACACTCCGGCAATGGACTATCATGCGCTGAATGCCATGCTGAACCTGTTCGGTCCGAATGGTGAGATCCAGTTTGATATGGATCGCAAGGCCGTTCGCCAGTATTTTCTCCAACATGTGAACCAGAACACGGTTTTCTTCCACAATCTGGAAGAGAAACTCGATTATCTGGTGACCCAGAATTATTACGAAAAAGAAGTTCTGGATCTGTATTCTTTTGAATTCGTCCAGAATCTCTTCAATCTCGCCTATAAAAAGAAATTCCGCTTCCCGACCTTCCTCGGCGCGTTCAAATATTACACCAGCTATACGCTGAAGACATTTGACGGTCTGCGCTATCTGGAACGCTATGAAGACCGCGTTTGTATGGTTGCTCTGGCGCTGGCCGACGGTGACGAAGCTCTGGCCATATCCATTATGGAAGAAGTGCTGTCCGGCCGTTTCCAGCCAGCGACACCGACCTTCCTCAATGCCGGTAAAAAACAGCGCGGCGAGCTGGTTTCCTGCTTCCTGCTGCGCATGGAAGACAATATGGAATCGATCGGCCGTTCGATCAATTCCGCGCTGCAGCTTTCCAAGCGCGGCGGTGGTGTGGCCTTCTCGCTCACCAATATCCGTGAACATGGCGCGCCGATCAAAATGATCGAGAATCAGTCTTCCGGTATTATTCCGATCATGAAGCTGCTCGAAGATGCATTCTCCTATGCGAACCAGCTCGGTGCGCGTCAGGGTGCCGGTGCGGTTTATCTGAATGCCCACCATCCGGACATTATGCGCTTCCTCGACACCAAGCGCGAAAATGCCGATGAAAAAATCCGCATTAAAACCCTGTCGCTCGGTGTTGTGATTCCGGATATCACCTTTGAACTGGCGAAGAACGACGAGGATATGTATCTGTTCTCGCCATATGATGTGGAACGCGTTTACGGTGTACCTTTCACGGAAATTTCCGTGAGCGACAAATATCGCGAAATGGTTGATGACGGCCGTATCCGCAAGCAGAAGATCAAGGCACGCGCCTTCTTCCAGACACTGGCGGAAATTCAGTTTGAATCCGGCTATCCGTATATCATGTTCGAAGACACCGTGAATGCAGCCAATCCGATTGCCGGCCGCATCACCATGAGCAATCTCTGCTCGGAAATTCTTCAGGTCAGCGAAGCGAGCACCTATAAAGACGATCTGAATTACGAACATATCGGCAAAGATATTTCCTGTAACCTCGGCTCGCTCAATATTGCGATGACCATGGACTCTCCGGATTTCGGCAAGACCGTTGAAACATCAATCCGTGCGCTGACCGCTGTGTCGGATATGAGCAAGATCAATTCCGTGCCATCGATTGCCCGCGGCAATGATGAATCACACGCGATTGGCCTTGGTCAGATGAACCTGCACGGCTATCTGGCGCGTGAACGCATTTTCTACGGTTCAGAAGAAGGTGTGGATTTCACCAATATCTATTTCTACACCGTGACCTATCACGCGATTAAAGCGTCCAACCGCATTGCGATGGATCGCAAGTCGAGCTTTGTCGGCTTTGAAGATTCAAAATATGCCGACGGCACATTCTTCGACAAATATACTGACAAGGTCTGGGAACCGGAAACTGCCCGCGTTCGTGAACTGTTTGAAACAGCAGGCGTTGCGATCCCGACACAGGCGGACTGGGAAGAACTGCGCAAATCGGTGATGGCGCATGGTATGTATAACCGCAACCTTCAGGCTGTTCCGCCGACAGGTTCGATTTCCTACATCAACAATTCGACCTCTTCGATCCATCCGATTGCGTCCAAGATTGAAATCCGCAAGGAAGGTAAGATCGGCCGCGTTTATTACCCTGCCCCGTTCATGAGCAACGATAATCTCGATTATTATCAGGATGCCTATGAGATCGGTGCCGAGAAGATCATCGATACCTATGCAGCAGCGACGCAGCATGTGGATCAGGGCCTGTCGCTCACACTGTTCTTCCGCGATACCGCAACAACACGCGATATCAACAAGGCGCAGATCTATGCATGGCGTAAGGGAATCAAGACAATCTACTATATCCGCCTGCGCCAGATGGCTCTGGAAGGCACACAGGTAGAAGGCTGCGTTTCCTGCACCCTGTAAACCCTATCCTTTTATATAAAACCGTCTGCTACAGCGCAGACGGTTCATCCGAACAGATCAGAGCACGTTATGAACGCCCAACCTAAACTCGTCTGCGCCACCAAGGCTGTTAACTGGAACCGTATCGAGGATGATAAAGATCTCGAAGTATGGAACCGTCTGACCGGTAATTTCTGGCTGCCGGAAAAAGTTCCGCTGTCCAATGATATTCCGTCCTGGGGCACGCTGACACCGGCAGAGAAAACACTGACCATCCGTGTTTTCACCGGCCTGACCCTGCTGGACACTATCCAGAACACTATCGGCTCAATCAGCCTGATGCCGGATGCTGTGACCCCGCATGAAGAAGCTGTATTGTCGAATATCAGCTTCATGGAAGCGGTTCATGCCCGCTCCTATTCCTCGATCTTCTCCACTCTGTGCTCGACACCGGATGTGGATGATGCCTATCGCTGGAGTGAGGAAAACCCGCATTTGCAGCGCAAAGCGGCTCTGATCATCAATGAGTATAAATCTGATGATCCGATGAAGCGCAAAATTGCCAGCGTATATCTGGAAAGTTTCCTGTTCTATTCCGGCTTCTATCTGCCAATGTACTGGTCGAGCCGCGCCAAGCTGACCAATACTGCCGATCTTATCCGCCTGATTATCCGTGACGAGGCCGTGCACGGTTACTATATCGGCTATAAATATCAGGTGGCTCTGGAAAAAGAGAGCGAAGCCCGCAAGGAAGAGCTGAAAGATTTCGCCTTCTCGATGCTGCTTGATCTCTATGAAGTTGAAACCAAATATACAGAAGCGCTTTATGACGGCACCGGTCTGACCGAAGATGTCAAAAAGTTCCTGCACTATAATGCGAATAAAGCGCTGATGAATCTCGGCTATGAGCCACTGTTCCCGAGCACTGTAACCAATGTTAATCCGGCGATCCTGTCATCGCTTTCACCGAATGCTGATGAGAATCACGACTTCTTCTCCGGCTCCGGCTCCAGCTATGTGATCGGTAAAGCCGTTGCCACAGAAGATGATGACTGGGATTTTTAATTCTTCCGTTAGGAAATAAACGGTTTTTCATTGATATTCCGTCTGCTTTCCGATGATCCGAATATTTATGCCCCTGAGACCAAGCAACGTCTCAGGGGCATTTCTTTTTAGACACATCATTTAAGATACTGAAAACACAGCCACATTTTAATTTATGAATATACAAAACACTTCTCGACAGACACAATAAAAGTAATTCATTAAGCAAGTTCAATGCTTAAACTTCATTTACTATGTAATTTAAGTCTTGAAAAACACTCTTCGGGCTATAAGTCGTAACAGGTCAGCAAGACCATAACGAAAAGAACTATCTGGAGTTAAGGCAATGAAAGCAATTTTTAAGCGCTTCCGCAAAAATGAAGACGGTGCAACTGCAATCGAATACGGCCTGATTGCCGCTCTGATCGCTGTTGTTATTATCGGCATGGTAACATTTGTTGGAACACAGCTGAGTGCAACTTTCAAAACAATCGGCTCGGCAGTTCAAACTTCTAATAAAGCACCTACTCCATAACCCTCTTAAGGTTTGAAATTTGTAAAACAAAACCGTCCGGCAATTGCGTCGGGCGGTTTTATTTATCAGTAGTCTACGAAGCACAACAATGAACTGAGCAAAATGAGAAAACGATTTTTTTTAAAATCAGAAACAGGCGCTACAGCCGTTGAATACGGATTGATTGTTGCGCTAATAGCCCTCCTTATTTCTGCTTCACTACTTCTGACCGGTACATCGTTTAATACGATTATGAAAATACTCTCGGACACTCTGGCAAAATAATATTAAAGCAGGCTGGGTTGAATTCCCCATGCCGCGCTTTGTCACGCTGCATTTTCTCATCATCTGCCTTTATAGTCGCATAGCAAATTCTCTTTTAATGCCAATGCGATGAAAGCCTGATGATCCATTTCCCGAGCGCCCCTGTAAAACCTGATTATCTTCATTTCGATCCTGCCACCCGCCACGTGCGGATTGATCCGCATCAGCCGGAATTTGTGCAGAATCCCTATGCGGCTTACGCATGGTTGCATCACAATGCACGGGTGTTTTTCTGGGAAGATTACGGTTTCTGGTGCTTTGCCGGTTACGATGATATCAACAAGCTGTTCCGCGACCGCCGTTTTGGGCGTGAAGAGCCGGGCGGTTATCGTGCCAATGCAATCAACCGCGAACATCTCAAAGATTTTGACGGCGTTGAACGCCACTCCATGCTGGAGATTGAACCGCCGGTACATACCCGCCTGCGCACCCTCGTCAATCGCGCTTTTGTGTCCCGTCAGGTCGAGCGTCTGCGTCCGCGTATTGAAAAACTTGCCAATGAGCTGATTGACGGTTTTGAGCACCAGGGACATGTCGACCTGATGCCGGCTTTCGCCACCCCTATTCCGGTTGTTGTGATTGCCGAAATGCTGGGGGTACCGACAGACAATGCCCCGCAGCTGCTCGACTGGTCGCATCGCATGGTCAATATGTATATGCACAATGCGACACGTGAAGTGGAAGACAGTGCCAATCAGGCGGCCAAAGAATTCTCCGACTATCTGCGTGGCTATGCTGCCCAGCGCCGTAAAAATCCGGGTGATGACCTGCTAAGCCTGTTACTCGCCGCTGAGGAAAATGGTGCCAAGCTCTCGGAAGACGAGCTGATTACCACCTGTATCCTGCTGCTCAATGCCGGACACGAGGCAACGGTCAATCAGACAGGCAATGCAGTTAAGAGCATTCTGCAAAGCGGTCTGGATCATCGCGTTCTGTTTGCAACGCCGGAATCAACTGCTGCCACTGTTGAGGAGAGCCTGCGCTTTGATGCACCGCTGCATATGTTCACCCGTTATGCCTATAATGAGACTGAAATTGCTGAGGGCGTAACACTGAAAGCCGGTGAGCAGCTTGGCCTATTGCTTGGTTCAGGTAACCGCGATTATCAGGCTTTTGACCAGCCCGACCGTTTCTGGCCGGAGCGTCCGGATCAGAAGAACGTCTCTTTCGGAGCCGGTATCCATTTCTGCATCGGCGCACCGCTGGCACGTCTGGAAATGCAGGTCTCTCTGGCAACATTGTTCAAACGCCTGCCGAATATC
>NZ_ANNO01000224.1:0-3583 GCF_000409565.1 Pseudochrobactrum sp. AO18b | reverse complement strand
CGCCGTTTTCTATTTCAGACAATATAAGTTTAAAGCTTTATCACATAGGTTTTACGAGTCGTTTCAATCACTTCCCACGTGCCTTTAAAGCCCGGCCTGATGATGAAACTATCGCCTGCCCGCAAAGTGACCGGCTCTTTTCCCTCTTCTGTCACCACAGATACACCACTTATAAGCTGGAAGAACTCCCATTCACCATAAGCGACACGCCATTTACCAACCGTCGACTCCCAGATACCCGCGTAAAGCCCGTCTGAGGTCTCCTCCGCATTCCATGTTCTGAACTGCGGATCGCCGGAAATGACGCGCCCTTCAGCGGGCACACCAAGTTCCGGTTCAGACTCTGTGTTTACAGGCAGCAACAGCGACATCAGGCGATCTTTGCCAGAGCCTGTTCAAGATCAGCGATAATATCGTCAGCATCTTCAATACCGATTGACAGACGCACCACTTCAGGTCCGGCACCGGCAGCAATTTTTTGTTCGTCAGTCAGCTGGCGATGGGTGGTTGATGCAGGATGGATAACCAGCGAGCGGGTATCACCGATATTGGCCAGCAGCGAGAACAGTTCCAGCGAGTTCGCGAAAGTTTTACCGGCTTCATAGCCGCCCTTCAGACCGAAGGTGAAAACAGCGCCGCCGCCTTTTGGCGAATATTTCTGCTGCAAAGC
Source organism: Pseudochrobactrum sp. AO18b (assembly GCF_000409565.1). Taxonomy (NCBI): domain Bacteria; kingdom Pseudomonadati; phylum Pseudomonadota; class Alphaproteobacteria; order Hyphomicrobiales; family Brucellaceae; genus Pseudochrobactrum; species Pseudochrobactrum sp. AO18b. The sequence continues at coordinate 2,913 of NZ_ANNO01000224.1, read as the reverse complement.
ATGATATTTGTCGGTCGGGAGACCGGCATAACGCACCCATGAAACTTTCTCGTGCTTTTCCAGCCATTTCGCTACTTTCAGCGCATTGTCGCAATGGCGCTGCATACGCAGCGGCAGAGTTTCAATACCGGCAAGAATCTGGAACGAGTTGAAAGGAGAAATCGCCGGACCAAAATCACGCAAACCGAGTGTGCGTGCTGCAATCGCAAAAGCAATATTGCCGAATGTTTTGTGCAGTTCCGCACCGGCATATTCAGGACGCGGCTCGCTGAGCATCGGATAATTGCCGGATTTCGACCAGTCGAATGTACCGCCATCGACCAGAATACCGCCCATGGAGTTGCCATGACCGCCGATGAATTTGGTCAGCGAGTGCACAACAATATCTGCACCATGTTCAATCGGGCGGATCAGATATGGCGATGCCATTGTATTATCAACGATCAGCGGCAGACCGTGCTTATGCGCGATTTCCGCAATCGCTGCGATATCAACAACGATACCGCCCGGATTGGCCAGACTTTCAACAAAGATCGCACGGGTTTTGTCGTCGATCTGTTTCTCGAAGCTGGAAACATCGTCCACATCACCCCAGCGCACTTCCCAGCCGAAAGACTTGAAAGCATTGCCGAACTGATTGATCGAACCGCCATAAAGCTTGTTCGCAGCGATGAAATTATCGCCGGTGCGCAGCAGATTATGGAAAACCAGCAACTGAGCAGCATGGCCGGATGCAGTCGCAACCGCAGCTGTACCGCCTTCAAGCGCTGCAACGCGCTCTTCCAGAACCGCAGTGGTCGGGTTGGTCAGACGGGTATAGATATTGCCGAATGCCTGCAGGCCGAACAAAGCGGCAGCATGATCCACATCATCAAAAACATAGGATGCAGTCTGATAAATCGGCGTGGTGCGGGCACCGGTTGTCGGATCCGGTTTTGCGCCTGCATGAATAGCAAGTGTATCAAAACCCGGGCTGCGCTTGGACATTCTCTACTCCCCAAAATAAACAATTTGGGTCAGGTTAGAATTTTACTCTCGCACAAGCAAAGAAAAAGATTCCGCTTATCACTATAATACACGCAAACTATTATCTTTTTCCGCAGGCACATCTATAAATTACCCGCAGATTTACATTGCGGCAAAACAGAAATTTTGAACCGCAATGTCACATAAAGCTAAAATCAGGCAATGATCAGACGCTGATGCTGCTGTTTGGTGCACATATTTGTCACCACCTTTATTCCGGCAGCGCGGGCTTTGGCTTCAGCCTCTTCATGAGTGATTTCAAGCTGCAACCACAAAACATCCGGCTGTGTTTTCAGTGCCAGAATTTCATCGACAATTGCAGGTACGGCATTGGATGCGCGGAAGACATCGACAATATCAATCTTCTCCGGAATATCGGAGAGCGAGGCATAAACTGTCTGCCCCAATATCTGCTTCCCCGCCTGCCCCGGATTGACCGGAATAACTTTATAACCATGCTCCAGCAGATATTTCATCACACCAAAGCTTGGACGGGTTTCATTCGGAGAAGCCCCGACCAGCGCGATCACATGTTTGGTTTGCAGGATAGATCTGACTTCCGTTTCATTCATGGCCTTCTCCGTTTTCATGCTGCTATGCATCACATTGTGCAGAAGATATAATCTAGGCATAAAATGCGGGCAATTGAAGTGATGCGGCAGTCCGGACGAAAATATAGAGTAAAAATCACCGGATTTTTATAGGGTAATATAATACCGCAATTTTAGCACATTGATTTTAAAAGATAATTACAAGTATATGCAAATTCAACACACTTGACGCCCACTCACAGGCACTGTATTGGACAGCCAGAAAGCGTACATCTGTCAAAGATGAGCGGTTTTCATTTGTTACGCGCAGATTTCTGCCGCAACACAAGCAACAAAAAAAGCCTTGCTCCAGTCTCTGTTGCAAGGATTATTTCCAAGGATAACTTCAATGGCAACTTTTTCCCAGAAGCCAGCAGAAGTGGTGAAGAAGTGGATCCTGATCGACGCTGAAGGCGTTGTTCTCGGTCGTCTCGCTTCTCAGGTCGCCAACATTCTGCGCGGTAAGAACAAACCAACCTTTACCCCACACGTTGACGACGGTGACAATGTCATCATCATCAATGCTGACAAGGTTGTTCTGACCGGCAAGAAGTACACCGACAAGGTTTACTACTGGCACACTGGCCACCCAGGCGGTATTAAAGAACGTACAGCTCGTCAGATCCTCGAAGGCCGTTTTCCGGAACGCGTTGTTGAGAAGGCGATTGAACGTATGGTTCCGCGCGGTCCGCTCGGCCGTCGTCAGATGAAAAACCTGCGCGTTTATGCAGGCGCTGACCACCAGCACGAAGCACAGCAGCCAGAAGTCCTCGACATCGGCGCTTTGAACAGCAAAAATAAGAGGAACGCATAATGGCTGAGCAGCTCAACTCGCTCGAAGAACTTGGCACAGTTGCAGCAGCTGCTGCTCCTGAAGCTCCTGTTCACGTTAAAAAAGTCGACGCTCTCGGACGTTCTTATGCGACCGGTAAGCGTAAAGATGCGATTGCACGCGTTTGGGTAAAGCCAGGCACAGGCAAGATCATCGTGAACGGCAAAGAGTTCAACGCATATTTTGCTCGTCCGGTTCTGCAGATGGTTCTGCAGCAGCCAATCGTTGCAACAAACCGCACTGGTCAGTTTGACATTATTGCGACTGTTGCCGGCGGTGGTCTGTCCGGTCAGGCTGGTGCGGTTCGTCACGGCATTTCAAAAGCCCTGACCTACTACGAACCAGCTCTGCGCGCAGTACTGAAAAAAGGCGGCTTCCTGACACGCGACAGCCGTGTTGTAGAACGTAAGAAATACGGTAAGGCGAAAGCCCGTCGTAGCTTCCAGTTCTCCAAGCGCTAATCGC
>NZ_ANNO01000223.1:0-34920 GCF_000409565.1 Pseudochrobactrum sp. AO18b | reverse complement strand
CCCGCTTTTTTTATTTCATGCGACAGCATAGCCGCTGTCTCCTGCGTCTTGTGTCTCTTATGTTTGACATCACCAAGCCTCAGGATTCTGTTCCATGCATAATCGCTCTCCGTTCGCTACCCTTCCTCAACCGCCTTATTACATCGTTGCGTTTTCATCGCAGCGCACGACAGATGATGACACGGGCTATGGCGAAATGGCCGGTCAGATGGTTGAACTGGCGGAAAAGCAGGACGGGTTTCTCGGCATTGAAAGCGTGCGGGATGCAAACGGCTTCGGCATTACCAACTCCTACTGGCGCGATGAAGAAAGCATTCGCAACTGGAAGCGCAATGTCGACCATCTGGCAGCGCAGAAACAGGGGCGCGCAGCATGGTATGAAGCCTATGCTTTACGGATTGCCCGCGTTGAACGCGCCTATGGCTTCAATGCGGACGGGGCACAAGCCCGATGACAGCCAACCGTTTTACGCTCCGGCGTCTGGACTTGCAGGATATGGCGCAGGCTTCCCGCATCCACCGGGCGGCCTTCGACAATAGACTGCCATGGCTGAAAGGCTTGCATACACCGCAAGAAGATCAATGGTTTTATGAAAACTGCGTTTTTGAACAATGCGAGGTCTGGGCAGCATTTTCCCCTGATATGGCTGGTATTATTGCCTTTAAAACAGGCTGGATTGAGCAACTCTATATTCTGCCGGATTTTCAGGGGCACGGTATTGGCAGTACTTTACTCAGACAGGCACAAACAACATTTCCGCATCTGCAATTATGGACATTTCAGCGAAATATTCAGGCACAGCAATTCTATGAGAAACACGGGTTTATCGCGATTGGTAAAACCGACGGCAGCGGCAATGAAGAAAAAGAACCGGATATGCTCTATGAATGGCGCAGAGCCGGTTCCTGAACTTATCCAAATCAGCCCTTCCAGACTTTTAAATTCTCACGGTTGATTTCCAGCTGTCTCGCCGGTGTTTGCTTGTAATAATCATCAGCCATACCGCTGATCCAGTCACCGTAATTCGGATTTGGCAGCATGATGAATTTTGAGCCGAACTTGTTCTGTTGTGCAGCAACCAGCAACCGGCGCTCACTATTATTCTTGTCGTAGAACTGTGCGCCAAAATCATTGAGATTATCACCGGCGTAAACCACAACATCATAGCCCTTGGATTTTACCCGATCGAAACGCGGCTGCTTGTTTGACTGTTCAGTCCGCAGCAAAACCGTTTCACGCGATACACCGGGAAAACCGAGTTTTTGTAGGTTTTCGACCGTAGCAGCATAAGATGTGTCATCACGATTGGAGATATAAAACATCCGCCCGCCATGGGAATTGACATAACGGGCGAAAGACACCGCTCCGGCAATGGCCGTTGCCTGTCGCGCCGCCATCCAGCGCGCCCATGTCGGCTTGGTATAAGGCACACCATTCTCCACCCGCCATGCGGCATAGGCGGAATTGTCGATCATCGTCTCGTCCAGATCAACAATCACAGCCTTCTTACGTCCGTCTTCCACCTTTGCCGTGTCAAACGCTCTGCGGGCAATATTGAAAGCCTGATAAGCCAGTGCCTCATATTCACCTGATTGCTGAACCCAGTTCAAACCCAGCACAGACTGCTGCTCAAGTTGAGCCTGTGCCGCTTTCTGATCCGTGACACAGCCTGCTGTTAAAACCGCCAGTGCTGAAACCACAAAAACATTGATTACCCTGCTTTGCATAATGTCCCCTCGGATGAATAGAAAAGCACTATCTGCATGCAGAACGGCACACCTCACAATCGCAACTCTGCGCCCGATAATTCTCAGCAATTTAAATATCGGACGCCCGCTTTATCAGCCCGCCAAAAGACGCTACAGCTTGTATCGTCAATTTTGTTTCAGCTTACGGTGTTACTTCATGGCGCATAAATCCATCGACAATGCTTTTACGGCTCAGACGATCAAGGGAGCCGCAACCGACCCTACTCATGCCGGTGCCCTCTCCTTTATGCGGCGTCTCTATAGTAAAGATGTGAGCAATGCCGATGCGGTGGTCTGGGGCATTCCGTTTGATGCAGCCGTTTCCAACAGGCCGGGCGCCCGTTTTGGCCCGCAGGCTATCCGCCGTGCCGCAGCGATCTTTGATAATGATCCGCAATATCCGTTTCAGCGCGATCTGTTTGAAAATCTGGCGGTAATTGATTACGGCGACTGCCTGCTCGATTACGGCAACCACCAGCTGACACCGGCCACCATTGAGCAGGAAGCCGCTAAACTGATCACCAATGATGCTTTTCTCGTGTCGCTTGGCGGCGATCATTTTGTGACATGGCCGATCCTCAAAGCCCATGCCGCGAAATATGGCCCGCTGGCCTTAGTGCAGTTTGATGCCCATCAGGACACATGGTTTGATGACGGCAAGCGTATCGATCACGGCTCATTTGTTGCCCGTGCGGTACGCGACGGCATTATTGACCCAACCGCATCCATCCAGATCGGTATCCGCACCCATGCACCGGAAGATTGCGGCATTCAGATTCTCTATGGCCACGATGTTGAAGATATGAGCACCAAAGACATTGTGCAGGCGATTGAAACCCGTACACAGGGGCGCAAAACCTATGTCACTTTCGACATTGATTGTCTTGATCCGGCCTATGCACCCGGTACAGGCACACCGGTTGCGGGCGGCCCGTCCTCGGCAAAAATGCTCTCGGTGCTGCGTCAGCTCGGCAAAATTGATATTATCGGCGCTGATATTGTAGAGGTTGCACCGGCCTATGACCATGCCGATATAACAGCCATTGCAGGCGCGACAATTGCCATGCATTATCTGGGTCTGCTTGCGGAAAAGAAAGCCGCACGTTAAAGCGGTTCCGGTGAATATTGAATCACTGATACCGCTCCGACTGTTTGATTTTACGCATTGTCCTCAGGCAAAACCGGTTCCCGCTTATGCCGGAAATGCTTTAGTCTCACAAAATGAATCAACTGTTTGACAGAATGATTCAGCAATAACTCCTAACACTCTGAATTCTCTACCATTAAGGCAAAATTCAAATGAAACCGAAAATCTTTATTGACGGCGAACATGGCACAACGGGTCTGCAGATCCGCACCCGCCTTGCCGGTCGCACTGATCTGGAAGTCCTGTCTATTCCGGAAGAAGAACGACGCAATAAAGATTTGCGCGCTGATCTGCTGCGCTCGGCTGATATTGCTATTCTCTGCCTGCCGGATGATGCCTCGCGTGAAGCAGTGATCCTGCTTGAAGGCCATTCCACCCGTATTATCGACACGTCCACCGCGCACCGTACTCATTCAAACTGGGTCTATGGTTTTGCCGAGCTGGAAGCCTTGCAGGTGCAGCGTATCCGCGAAGCCCGTCTGGTTGCCAATCCGGGTTGCTATCCGACCGGCGCAATCTCGCTCATCCGCCCATTGCGTGATGCAGGGCTGATGAACAGCGATTACCCTGTCACCGTCAATGCGGTATCCGGCTATACCGGCGGCGGCAAGCAGATGATTGCCCAGATGGAAGATGTGAACCATCCGGAGCATATGAAGGAAAACAACTTCCTCTATGGCCTGACACTCAAGCACAAGCATCTGCCGGAAATGCAGATGTATGGCAAACTCGACCATGCTCCGATTTTTGCACCAAGTGTCGGCCGTTTTGCGCAGGGTATGATTGTGCAGGTTCCGGTCCATCTCGATCTGCTCAAAGGCAAACCGACATTGGAAGACGTACATAATGAGCTGAAGGCGCATTATTCCGGTCAGAAAATCGTGCGCGTTGTCCCGCTTGAAGAAAGCAGCGCCATGGCGCGTGTCGATGCCGAAATGCTGGCAGATACAGATGGTATGAATCTTTATGTCTTCGGTTCTGAAGGCGGCAAGCAGATCAATCTGGTCGCCGTGCTGGATAATCTCGGCAAAGGTGCATCGGGTGCAGCCGTGCAGAATATGAACCTGATGCTGGGTCTGCGTTAACCGGAGCATTCATCGCCTATGGAACAGCAAGCAGTGATAAAGCCGGTATTTCCGGCACATTGGCAGATTGCCTCTGCAACACTGCTCGCTGACACCAATTCCAGCCATATCTGGAAAGCAATAATCACCGGAGAGGAACAATCTCCGGTGATTGTTAAAGTTCTCAAGCCTGCCGGTCATGAGGAGCTGCGCGGCGCTTATTATCTGCGCGAGCGTGACGGACATGGTGCGATCAGGCTGCTCGGCCTCACGCATGATCCGGTGATGATGCTGCTGGAATATGCCGGTGATTATGACCTCAAAGTCCATCTTGAAGCCGGACATGATGCAGATGCTATCCGCATTGCCGGTGAAGTGATCCGCGCTTTACACAGTCCCTCCGGTCGGGTTCTGCCGTCTGAATTACAGCCGCTGCTCAAGCATTTCAAAAGCCTGTTTGATCTGGCGGGAAAGAAAGCGGATATTTACACGGAAGCAGCCGATCTCGCGGCATCCCTGCTCAGACAACCTCATGAAATCATCGCCCTGCATGGCGATCTTCATCATGAGAATATCATTCGCAGTGCACGGGACTGGCTGGCAATTGATCCGCACGGATTATGCGGTGATTCTGCCTTTGATTGTGCCAATCTGTTCTACAATCCGCTCGACCGTGATGATTTGTGCCTTAATATGCAGCGCGCTGCAGAAATGGCGCAATATTTCGCAGAGATTATCAACAAGCCTGCGGCCTATATTCTTGATTATGCCTTTTGCTATGGCTGCCTCTCAGCCGCATGGCATCATGAAGACGGCAATGCTGCAGATGAGGAGCGCGAGTTCGCAGGTTAAGGCTGCAGCTTTACCCATAAAAAAACCCCGCATTTGCGGGGCTTTTTTTGTTACGCTGCACGCATTTCATATGCACCTTTACAGGCGCGCCAATGGGCAACAGCAAAGCTCAGCACCACCAATGCAAAGCCCTGATGGGCAAGGCCCCACTCAATAGGCACCATTGTCAGCAAGGCGATAATTCCGATCACCGCCTGCATCAGGATCAGGCTCAGCAGCACAACAGAGCGTCGCGCGTGAGTTGTACCGGCAGCATGGCGATGCGCCTGCACAGCGTGCAGCACAGCCAGCACCAGCACCGTATAGGCAAACATCCGGTGAATGAATTGCACAGTCTTCGGATTTTCAAACAGGTTGCGCCAGTAAGGCTGGTTGATGAACAGGTCTGAAGGGATAATCGCGCCGTCCATCAGCGGCCATGTATTATAGGTCAGACCGGCATGCAGCCCCGCAACCAGCCCGCCAAGATAAATCTGCACCAGAATTGCCAGAACCAGCCAGCCTGCAAAGCGTTGCAAGCTACGCGACGCTGGTTTGTCCGTATATTCAGCAAGCCCGCGCGCAACATAAAACACGGCGGTAATAATAATACAGGCCATAGTGAGATGCACAGCTAAGCGATACTGGCTCACCGATGTCAGCACGCTCAACCCCGATGCCACCATCCACCAGCCGATAGCGCCCTGCAAGCCGCCCAGCGCCAGAATGCCGAGCATCCGTGCTTTCAAACCGTCCTGCAAGCGGCCTGTTACCCAGAAGAAAATCAGCGGAACAGCCACCAGAAAGCCGACGAAACGCGCCAGCATACGATGCGCCCATTCCCACCAGAAAATGAACTGGAACTCTTCCAGCGCCATACCCTTGTTGATCTGCTGATATTGCGGGATCTGGCGGTATTTATCGAATTCTTCCAGCCATTCCGCATGGTTCAGCGGCGGGATAACGCCATGGATTGGCTTCCATTCGGTAATAGACAGACCGGAGCCGGTCATACGGGTTGCACCGCCCACCATGACAATTGCGATCAGTACAACGAATACCGCATAAAGCCACCACCGCACCATTTTGCGGTTCTTATCGTGGTTGGCACTGACCGGCTGTTGTGTTGCCGGTAATGCGGCATAATCTGTTATCATCAATCCTGCTCCGACTGAGTTTTACCCCCGCAGATACATGCCGCATGCGCACCGCGAATACAAGACAACAACACGCGACACGCAGACGCTGTTTTTATTACCCCTTTCATAAATCCAGTGACGAAGCGGAGACGAAAATCATTTCAGATTCAGTGCTGTCTGGTGTATGAGAGTGGTGACGGAGAGAGAAATATGCCTGTAAGACTAAAAAAACTGATCGGAACTGTGCTGCTTGTTCTGCTGATTGCAGTTTATGCGCTGCTTGCAACCATGATTGCGGTTGCCCATCTTGGCCAGTCTTCGGTCTGGATACAGCTTGCTTATTTCTTCTTCACCGGCTTTTTGTGGATACTTCCGGCCATGTATCTGTTGTGGTGGATGGTTCAGCCGCCTAAAGCCCGCTGATTATGATCCGCACAGTCTGTTATTCCAACATTCATGAGGCTCTGCCACTCTGGAGCAATGACAAGACGGTGCATGGTATAGCCCAGTCCGCTCTCTGGACTCGGCTCTGGCAGCAAAATGTGAATCCTGACTGCCTTGTGCTGGCGCTGTTTATTGATGACAGCCCTGCTTTGTTATTGCCGCTTGAGGTTATCAAACAAAACCACAAGCATGTTGCGCGCTTTGCCGGCGGTTCCCATGCCAATTGCAATTTTCCGGTTCTGTTTCCGGCCTTTGCGCAACACATCAGCAAAGACCATATCACTGCACTGATTGCCTGCCTGAAAGAAGCGCGGCCGGATATTACGCTGCTATCCCTCACCCGTCAGATGCAGAGCTGGCTCGGATATAATAATCCGCTGCTCAGCCTCTCCCATCAGCGCAATCCGAATCCGGCGCTGATTGCCACACTGCCAGACAGTTTTGACACTGTGCTTGAGCGCAGCAATGCCTCGCGCAAACGCAAAAAGCACCGCCAGCATGCCCGTCGTTATGATGAAACAGGTGCATGGCGGATTTACACCGCAGAAGGTGATGCGGAAAACAGCGCTGCATTCAATGATTTTTATGCGATGAAAAGCCAGCGCTTTGCCAAACAGGGCATTGCCAACAGCTTTACCGGCGATGATCTGAACCGTTTTTTCCAGAAACTCTTCGCTGCACCGGAAAATGACACGCGCAGACAATATCGCCTGCATGTTCTTGAAGTTGCCGGAAAACCACGTGCGGTCATTGGCTGCGCCTATTGGCAAAGCCCAGACGGCCAGACACCACTGCAACGCGGTCTGACTGTGGAATTCGGTGCCTTTGCCGATGATGATCTGGTCACCGCCAGCCCCGGAGACTTTCTGTTTTACGAAGCGATTGCCGCTGCCATTGATGACAAGCTGGATTATTTCAGCTTCGGTATCGGCGAGGAGAAATACAAGCGCGACTGGTGTGATATTGAGCAGCCGCTTTATGACAGCCATATCGCGCTGACATTCAAAGGCCGGTTGAGCGCAACATTCAATCAGCTGCGCTCAGGTCTTGTCTATCGGATTAAAACCAACAAACATCTCTGGCCGCTGGTGAAAAAACTACGCAGCAAGCTGCGTCGAAGCACTTAAACTGGCTTTTATGCGTGCGGTACCATCAGAATGGTCACATCATCCTGACCCGCCTCATGGAATGCCAGTGCAGTCTGCGCCACAGCCTGATCTTCGCTGTCGAACACATTCATCACAAAAACGGATGTATCGCTGTCGAGGTTCAGCGCCTGTTCGGCAGAGGATGCACCGGTTTCCACCAGCACGAAATCATAGGCCGTTTCCAGAGCTTCAAAAATTACCGGCAGACGCTCGGCCTGCGCCATAGCGGTTTTCGGATCAGAAAGACCTGTCGGAATCACATCCGCATCCGAATATAAATCGCCGTGAATAATATCGGTGAACTGCTTCACATTGAGCAGCAGGTCAGTAATGCCTGCAGGCCTGTTGCCATCCAGCATTGCCTGACTGACAGCACCATTGCCGGTCATATCCACGAGCAATACCCGCAGGCTGCGGTCAGCCAGTTCACGCAGCAGATGCACACTACCGGCAGAACCGGCATCGCCTTCCGGCGAGATCAGAATGATGCGGCGGCGCTCCTGCAACATCAGACGGCTGGCAATTGCCGCCACACCGTTAGGCGCATAAATATCATCCGATGCCGGATCAGGTTCTTCCGCAGCATCCGGCTCGGACACAGTATAGCTGTCATAGATACGCTGAATTGTTTCAACATCAATTTCAGGACGGGCCATAGGCTGCTCTACCATCTTATTTTTATCGGAAACAGGCTCGGGAGCCGGTTGCACAATCAGCTTATTATCAATCTGTGCGGTTTTATTATGCGCAGGACTAAAATTCTGTGCAACAGCACCATATTCATCGCCCCAGAGATTTTGTCCCCTGACAGCTCTGACAGGATTTGTTGTCATAGCGCGACCACTGAAAAGTTCACGCAATAAAACAAAAACCGACAACAGCAACAGGCCCGCAACAAAACTCATGCTGACCATAGGCAGCACTTTAGGGAAATACGGCGCTCCTGCAACAGTTGCCGTTGAGAAAATCCGTGCATCTGCAGGCTGATCTGTACGATCAGCAATGCTGGAAGCCTCGCGATAGCGCGCCAGATAGGCTTGTAGCAAATCGCGCTGGGCAGCAGCATCACGTTCCAAAGCACGCAATTCAACTTCCTGACTGCCAGCCTCGGCGGCCTGCGCTTTCAGACGGTTGAGTTCACGGGTCTGCTCCTGCTCGCGGCTGCGGGCAGTCGTCACCTCATTATCGAGGCTTTTCAGAATTGTATTGCCTTCCTGCCGGATCTGACGGTCAAGATCGGCGAGCTGCGCACGCAAGCCCTGAATACGCGGATGCCCGTCGAGCAATGTTGTCGACAGATTGGCAATCTCGGCCATCAGCGCTCCGCGACGCTCATTCAGCTGCTGCATAATGCCGGAAGACATAACTTCCGGCAGACTGTTGATCGGCACACCGTTTTTAAGCGCAGTGCGAATGCTCTCAGCTTTAGCCTCACTGGCGGCACGCTCAGCTTTCAGACGCGACAGTTCCGATGAAATATCGGACATTTGCTGCGTGGCAAGAGAAGTATTATTGCTGGTATTGAGAAGATCGCTTGCCGCGCGGAAATCAGCGACTTTGGTTTCTGCTTCACGCACCTTCTTCGTCAGCCGTTCAATTTCCGGCTCCAGCCAACCGGTTGCATCGCCTGTCAGCTGGCGTTTGGCAGCGGCCTGTGCTGCAATATATTCATCCGCAATTTTATCGGCGACATCGGCTGCGACTTGCGGATTTTTGGAGACAAACTCAACCACAATCACCCGCGAGCCGGTTACAGCATAGACCTGTAAATTCTCGCGCATACGGGTGAGAACCTGCTCTGATACCGGAATCGTGCGCGGATCAGGGCGCAATCCCAGCAAAACCAGAACCTGTTTCACCGGCGACATGGTTTTCGGATAGAATTCCGCATAATCTTCAAGTTTCAGATCGGCGGCTACTTTTGCAAGGATTTTAGCAGAGCTGATCAGCTCTACCTGCGATTTCACGGCTTCCGGATCCAGCAGCGGACGATCCGTTTCCGATCCGACATTCGGGCGCGTGAAGACAGTTTCCCGTGCTTCAATCAGAATACGTGCTTCGGAGCGGTAATAAGGCGGGAGAAACTGCGCAACGCCCCATGTCAGCAAAGCAAACAGGAGTGCGCCCAGTAGAATGAACAGCCAGTTGCGCTTCAGAGCGGCAAACAGCGCTCCGATATCAATTTCCGCATTTTCTGCTGCATCACGCATCACTGACCCGATCCCCATAATCCTGCACAGGACTCTTATGGTAAATCATCAAGGTAACTATAGGGTTAAATCCTGTAATTTCCCCTCACCCTTCATACTAAGGGCGTATCAGGACTTTACTTTAGCAGTTTGTATTTAAAGATAATTTTATCAGTACAACAGATTTTAGCTTTTAGTCTTTACGCCATATTAACCCTAATAATTCAATAATCACCATCAGACAGATGTCCGTTGCACAGCTATGAAATGCGCAACGGAACCTGAATATATATAACAATGAACTAGAGCGTGTCGTGCTTAATCAAATTCACAGCGCTCGCTCTAGATTCTTTTAATTGTCGCATGTGCGCGAACGCTAAATGAAACCATTTAGCTGCGACATGCTTTGGTGGGTTCTGACACCAAAGCAATCAGAACGGGATAAGGAAAAGAGCAGAATGAAAACACGTGTTTTTATGGCAGCTTTGGGCGTAACCTGTCTGGTATTGTCAGGCTGCACCAGCTATCGCCCTGCTCCTCCGGCATTCCACGAAGCGCTGAACCAGCCTTATATTCTCGGTTCCGGCGACCGTCTGCGCATCACCGTTTTTGAACAGACAGGTTTAAGCAATACATATTCCGTTGACCAGTCCGGCTATATTGCCTTCCCGCTGATCGGCAGCGTGCCTGCACGTGGCAAAACAGTAAAACAGCTAGAAGCCACCATCGCTTCAAAACTGCGCGGCGGCTATATCCGCAATCCTGACGTCAGCGTGGAAATCGACCGCTACCGTCCTGTCTTCATCATGGGTGAAGTCGGCGGCGCCGGACAATATTCTTACGTACCGGGCATGACTGCACAAACGGCTATTGCAGCTTCCGGCGGCTTTACACCGCGCGCCAATCAGGAAAGCGTGGACATTACCCGCCAGATCAACGGCAAAATCTTTACCGGACGGGTACGTATTACAGATCCTATCCTTCCAGGCGATACAATCTATGTCCGTGAACGGTTATTCTGATCATCACGGACAGACCAGAATTCATCCTTCCTGAGACGAGGCTGTTGTGAAGCAAAAATCTTTGCGGATTATCCATTGCTTCCGTTCCCCTATAGGCGGTGTGTTTCGCCATATACGCGATCTGGCTGCCATGCAGAATGCAGCCGGTCATCAGGTCGGTGTGATTTGCGAATTATGCGAAGACGGCGCACTTGAACAACAGCAATTTGCTGCCATGCTGCCCGATCTGGCACTCGGCCTGCACCGTATTCCCATCAGCCGCAAAATAGGCCTCAGCGACATCGGCGCTATTTTAAGCACGCGCAAAATATTGAAGCAGTTGCAGCCGGATATTGTACACGGACATGGTGCAAAAGGCGGGACTTATGCCCGTCTCGGCACAATAGGCATCCATAAAAGTCAGGCTCAGCGCCCGCACAAATTTTACTCTCCTCATGGTGGCAGCCTGCATTTTGATCCGGCAACCCTTGCCGGTAAAATCATGTTCACGGCAGAGCGCCTGCAAGAACGGATCACCGATGGCCTGATCTTTGTCTCGGCCTATGAGGAAAACACCTATCAGGAAAAAGTCGGAAATCCGCGCTGCGCGCATATTGTGATCCGCAACGGTATCAGCAAAGATGAATTTGCACCGGTTACACCGGAAGCAGATGCCGCCGACTTTCTGTTTACCGGCATGATGCGCGACCTGAAAGGACCGGATTTATTTATCCGCGCGCTGGCTGAGCTGAACAAGGTAGCAAGAGCCAGCAACCGGCCTCTTGCCACCGGTGCCATGGTCGGAGACGGGCCGCAGAAGCAGAATTATCAGGCTCTTGCTGCGCAACTCGGACTGGAAAACCACATATGTTTTTATCCGGCAATGCCGGTGCGTGAAGCACTCAAACACGGGCAAATCTTTGTGTTGCCTTCACGAGCGGAATCTCTGCCATATATTGCACTGGAAATTCTGGCCGCACAGCGCAGCATCATCGCCACAGATGTTGGCGGTCTTGCTGAAATATTCGGCACAGACAGCAATGCCCTTTGCAAACCTGACGCCGGTGCCATCGCCGCAAAAATGTGCGAAGCCCTGACCTTCCCGGCCAATTATCAGCAAACCATGCCTGATCCGCTGCTGCTGCGCTCACGCTTCAGCCGGGAAAATATGGCTCATGCAGTTGAACAATTCTATCGCATCAACTAAATTACATACAAGCACTATGTAAAGCTTCCTTGTTTCATTAAAATACAAATATCATTCGTTTAATTTTACTGTAATAAAGCAATATTGCGGATATTTACTATCCGGCAACCACAATACGTAAAAAGCCCGTATAGCGGCCTAAACTGCGCATTCTCTTAAAAAAAATAAGAAAATAGCAACCCTCATCACGGATAGATTGCTTATATTTTCTTGTGAGCAAAATTTTAATATGCCGGTGCACCCATGAGTGAGAAAAAACATAAAGGAAGTTTCGACAGGAAGGCGCTGCAAAAGCAGCATGACTCCGGCGCAGCCTCCACACCTGCTGAAAAAGTTGAATTGAGCCCGCTGGCCATGAAAGTGGCTGCTCAATACAAGAATGAAAGTATTTCACCCGCTCTGTTCACAGGGCTTATGCGCATATGGGAATTTGCTGTTGTCGCCCTGTGCGGCATCGCTGTCTATCTCAGCTATGTCGGCGCTGAAAGCATCCATATGCTGGAATATTTGTTTGCAAATATTCTTGCTGCCGCGCTCTATGTTATTTTCGCCCAGTTCAGCTCAGGCTATCGCCCTTCTGTGCTGCGCAAGCCGTTTCGCTATCTCGGCCGGCTGATTATCTGCTGGGCCGGCGTTTTTGCTGTTCTGGCTATTGTGGCTTTCCTGCTGAAAATTTCTGCGGTTTATTCCCGCATCTGGTTTGCCGGATTTGTGATTTCCGGTTTTATCGCCCTCACAATATCGCGCTTTCTCGCAGCCAAACTGATGCGTATTCTCGCCCGCAGCGGTCGTATGGAGCGACGCGCAGTTATTGTCGGCGGCGGTCAGAATGCGGAAGATCTTATTCTTGAACTCAACAAACAACCGGATAATGACATCCGTATCTGCGGTATTTTTGATGATCGCGGCGACCGCCGTTCTCCGCCGATTGTTGCCGGTTATCCGAAACTCGGCAATATTTCCGAGCTGATTGAGTTTGCCCGTGTTGCCCGCATTGATATGCTGATCGTTTCTCTGCCGATCTCAGCAGAAGAACGGGTTTTGACACTGATGCAAAAGCTTTGGGTATTACCGGTCGATATCCGGCTTTCTGCCCATGCTGCCAATATGCGTCTGCGCCCGCGTGCTTATTCCTATATCGGCTCGGTACCGATGCTGGATATTCTCGACAAGCCGATCAACGACTGGGATGCGATTGCCAAGCGCTTGTTTGATATTGTCTTCAGCCTGTTCGGAATTGTGCTGTTCTCACCGGTCATGCTAGCGACGGCTATTGCAATCAAGCTCGACAGCAAAGGCCCTGTAATCTTCAAACAGAAACGGCACGGCTTTAATAATGAAGTGATCAATGTCTGGAAATTCCGCTCGATGTATAGCGACCAGTGCGATCCGACTGCAAAACTGGCCGTCACCAAGAATGACAGCCGTGTTACCCGTGTCGGCCGCTTTATCCGCAAAACTTCGATTGATGAATTGCCGCAATTTTTCAATTCCTTAGGCGGCAGTCTTTCACTTGTCGGCCCTCGCCCGCATGCGATCAGCGCCAATTCCAACAACATGCTCTATAATGATGTGGTTGACGGTTATTTTGCCCGCCACAAAGTTAAACCGGGCGTAACCGGCTGGGCGCAGATTAATGGCTGGCGCGGCGAAATCGACAAGCCTGAGAAAATCGTCATGCGTACGGAATATGATCTCAATTATATTGAGAACTGGTCATTGCTGTTCGACCTGAAAATCCTGTTCCTGACCCCAGTGCGCCTGCTGAACACGGAAAACGCCTATTGAGCTATCCGTCCCAACCTGTGCCCCGAACTGTGCCCCGATCTGTGCAAGCGTCATCCGCATCAGATGCAGCATTCCATGCATTGGCGGAGCGCGGACAGCGACAAGCTGCAATGCAATGGATTGCGCGGCTGTCACTGGCAACAGGTGTCTTTTTCAGCGGCTTCGTTCTCTTCGAACCGGGGCCTTATGAAATACTGATGCTGGTGCTCATTAGCCTGTGGCTGTTATTCGGCCTCAGGCTGAGTGTTAACTCACTGGCATTGCTGCTCCTGCTCACCTTGTTCAATATTGGCGGTGTGCTTTCAATTTTTCAGATGGCTGATCTGAAAAAGGCACCGCTTTACATTGCCGTGTCATATTTTCTGGCCTTGACCAGTGTGTTTTTCGCCGCTGTCACCGAAAGCGACTGGCGCAGATTGCAACCGCTTTTCACCGGTTATCTGGCGGCTGCCGTCATTACAGGGATGCTGGGTATCGGCGGTTATCTCAACCTGATACCTGCGGCGGATCTGTTTACGCTTTATGGCCGTGCCAAAGGTGCATTTCAGGATCCGAATGTCTTCGGCCCTTTTCTGATCCTGCCTATCAACTGGTGCATCTATCAGGTTCTGACCCGCCCTTTTCAGAAAAGCCTGCTCTATTGGGCATTATTTCTGGTGCTGACACTTGCGGTATTGCTGTCCTTCTCCCGCGCTGCATGGGGCATGTATGCCGTATCCTTAGTGCTCATTCCGGCTCTGTTGTTTATCGGCAGCAAGAACCAGCGCTTTCGCGGCAAGATCATGCTGATCAGCATTGCGGCGATTATTGTTCTTGCCCTTGTATTGCTGATTGCCTTGCAGTTCCCGCAGATCAGTGAGGTATTTTTCCAGCGTGCGCGCCTTGAACAGGATTATGACAGCGCCCGTACGGGACGTTTTGCACGGCATTGGCTGGGTTTTCTTCTGTCCATGGAAAAACCCTTCGGCATTGGTCCGCTGGAATTCGGCCCCATGTTCGGAGAGGATACCCATAATATCTGGCTGAAAGCCTTGCTGGATTATGGCTGGCTCGGCTTTCTGTCTTTCATCATCCTGACAATGCTTACGCTGGGTTTCGGCTTCAGGCTGATGCTGCGTGAGCGGCCATGGCAACCTTATCTGCTCTGCGCCTATGTGGCATTTATCGGCCATATACTGATCGGCAATGTGATCGATATCGATCACTGGCGGCATTTCTATCTGATCGTCGGTATTATCTGGGGTTGTGCAGGGCTTGAACAACGCTATCAGCAACAGGCACGGCATCATCTTACTTCAGAACCACGCCCCTATAGCAACGCACGCATTGCAAGACCGGTTTAATTTCTGCGGAACCAAAACACCGGCACCGGCGTTACATCCCTGTAAGCAAATCAAGACAATCAGGGAGAGTAAAGATGTTAAGAGCCGGTATTTTGTGGATGATGGGTGTTCCGTTTTTTGTCGTAGTCCTGATCTGGTATTTCTTCTTCTGATCCGCAGCAGAGATCAGGCAAAAGTCACCTGATCGCGGCCGGTCGCTTTACTGCTGTAAAGTGACACGTCAGCCCGTCGGTAAAGGCTTTCAAAGTCTTCATTCCTTTCAAGCTCCGCAACGCCGACACTGATTGTGAGAACAGTTGAGACCTGTGAGCCTTCATGCTCGATTTTCAGTGCAGCTATCTGCGTGCGCAGTTTTTCCAGAAACTGTCTGGCTTGTTCCGTTGTACAATCATAAAAGAACAGTGCGAATTCCTCACCGCCAATTCTCGCCGCCATATCCTCGCTACGACGCAGCGTAGCACTGATTGTACCGGCAACATGTTTCAGAGCTTCATCCCCCGCAGCATGACCGTAAATATCATTATACAGTTTGAAATGATCCACATCGATCATTGCAAAACACATGGGTTTACCCTGTGAACGCCCCCTGCTCATCATGGTCTCAACATGTTGGGAAAACAGACGGCGATTTGCCAGACCGGTCAGCGAATCCGTGTCGCGTTCTTTGCGCAACTCTGCAATCATATCCATAAATGTCACGGCCAGCAGTCCGATACCGGTCACGACACCGATCACAGAAATGGTGAATTGCAGCACCAGCCAGAACGAACCGGCAGAAAATTCGATGACAGGTGATGTCATCATTCTTTCCGCAGTCAGAATTGTGCGCGGAAAGAAATGCAGACCAAGCCCCAATATCAGCCAGAATAGTAATTTATCACCGGAATTCCCGCGCAGTAAAAAGCGTGCCTGCAGGGCTGTGGCCAGAAAAATCGTCCCCACCCCCAGATTGATAATGTAGATCCGGTAAAACAGATTTCTCTCGATGTAAAAATAATAAATCGTTCCGCCGACAATAGAGATCAGAAACAAAGGATAGAACCAATAAGGCAGCTGTCTGCCTGACCTGACTAAAATGCCATGGGAAAAGAACAGAACACCTGCAACATATAGAGTTGCGGACAATACTGCATTCTGCCCGATATCTGCCGGTGTAAATGTAACCTGAGCTAAAACACCGATTGAAACCAGCAGAAAGGCACAGCCGAACAGCCCGAGATGCGGCCGTGTCCGCTCAAGGAACCACACACCGAAAAACATCAGCGAAAATAAAAAGAAGAAAACCGGCGGCAGATAAATCATAGCAAAGCAGTTTTCTTTTTCTCTGAGCCGGAAAACTGACCGGATTTACCCATCCCACATCCTCACGACCACATGCGCCTGTATTTCAGAATGCACTCCCGCATGCCGGTCTTTATGTTTCTGATAATTATTTTAACGGCTTTCATCAAGCAACATAAAATTTATTTTATGCAAAACAGTATCTGCATGTCTTTCAATGCAAGGATCACTGTCTTTACGGGAACCAAAACGCACCCTGAACGTTTTCTTTCATAGCAGATATTTAACGCTGCATTTGTCTGCGCCTTAAATTCCGGCAGACAAAGACCATCTTTTTACTATGTGCCGAACGTCAATAATGAGGGAAATACCATGGAAGATGCTCAGATAGGCTGGATTGCAGCTATTATCATCGGTGGTCTGGCCGGTTGGCTGGCCGAAATGTTCATGAAAAGTGACCACGGCGTTTTCATGAATATTATTCTGGGTATTATCGGCGCTGCTGTCGCCAATGCCCTGCTCGGCATGTTCGGCGTGGTTCTCGGAGGCTGGCTCGGCTACCTGATCGCCGGTTTTATCGGGGCATGTATTCTGATTGCAGCGGGGCGCATGATCCGGCGATAACTCCCACGCCTTTGTAAGCGCCTATTCCACAGTCAAGATAACGGAGAATGAAAATGGCAGAGAATGCTGACAATGCCCGTCAGGCAATGGAAGAACAGATTGCAGAACTGCGCGCGCAGATTGATGCGATGAGCAAATCTTTGAAACAACGCGGCGAGGAAGCTGCAGAAGAAGCCCGCACCCGCCTGAACCGTGCAGCCTCAACCATCAAAGAACAGGGACAGGCAACCGTATCTGTCATCCGTGAAAATCCGGGCACCGCAACAACCATTCTGAGCACAGCCGGTATTGCCGGTTTCGTGCTCGGTTTTCTGGTTGCCAGCTGCCGGAATGACACGCGCTGGTAACAGCCGCAACGCTCCCTGCGAGTTCAATAAAACAGCGCCGGAAATTCCGGCGCTGTTTTGATATTCAGGAAGCCGCGCCGTCACCGCGGCAGCTATTGAATATATCCATATCCTTGTCATAGACGGTCGTCTTCACATTCATCAAGCCCAGCACCGTATGGAACAGATTATCATGGGATGCCGGATGATCACTCAGCGTCTTCAGACAAGCCTGCTTCAAATCATTCTCTTTCAGAAAATCCGGTGAAAACCAGCTGATAAACGGAATCGTCGTCTGCTCCCGCGGCGCGATGAAATAAGGCATGGCATGAAGATACAGCCCTTTCTCGCCAAGGGATTCACCATGATCGGACATATAGATCATCGAAGAAGCAAACTCGCTTTCTCTCGATTTCAGCAGGTCAATGATTTCCGCTAATATTTTATCGGTGTAAGCGATTGTATTATCATAGGCATTTACAATTTCCTGCTGAGTGCAGTCAGCAAAATTTGACGTGCGGCAGGCAGGTTTGAAGACTTCCTGCTCCGGCGGATAGCGCCGGTAATAGGCAGGCCCATGACTGCCGAGCATATGCAGCACAACAACCGTGTTAGTCTTAAAACTATCGAAACGGGATGCCAGCGTGTCTACCAGCACCTGATCGTAACACTCACCGCCTGCACAATTCGGATTACCTTCCTGCAACTGGCTCATATCAATTGTTTCAATACGATCGGCCACACGCTTACTGCCGGTGTTATTTTCAACCCACAAAGGCTGAATACCGGCATGTTTCAGCACATCCAGCAGATTTTCAGACTGGCGGAATTTCTTGCTGCTATATTCCGTACGCGGGAACGGGGAAAACATGCATGGCACAGAAACAGATGTCTCTGTTCCGCAACTGCTGACATCGGTGAAGTTCAGTACATCGCGCTCACGCAGCATCGGATTTGTATTGCGGTAATAATTATTGAAACTGAAATTCTGTGCGCGTGCTGTTTCGCCAACCACAATCACCGTCAGACGCTTTTTGTTATTGCCCTCTTGATATGGCTTGGTTTGCACAGCATCCGTGCCAAGCGGCTGAGCAATATAAGTGCGCTCGTCATTGACCTTCACGAAATAACGGATGGTACTGCTGAGCGGTGCCAGCGGGTTGAGCCTGCCGGTGATTTCCGCCTTCTTTTCACGAAACATCGAAGAAAAAGTACCAAAATTTGTCAAAAGCAGAGCAACACCGGCAACCAAGCAGCCGCTGATCAGCAGCGTATTGACCCATAATTTTTGCACAAAAGGCCGGTGCCTGATCTCAACCCAAATGATCAGCAAAGACGGCAAACCGGCATAAAGCAGCATATTCGTTACAAAATGCGCATTCATCAGGTGACCGGATTCAGCCCTTGTGGTTGTCGCAGCATTTTCAATCATATTCGGCGTAATCAAAACGCCGAAATGATCAATAAAATATGCCGCGGATGCCGACACAGTAACAAAGAAAATCAATGCAGGCTTGATGAGATATGGCGCTGAAAATAAAACCAGCAAACAATAGGTCAATAAAAACAATGTTGCAGCGATAATGCCGGTGTTCAGAAAATCTCCTTTGAGATAATCTGCGATGAAAACAAAAGCTGCGCGGTTAAAAAATACAGTAATATAAATGGCTGTAATGAAGCATAATAGATTACTTGCAACAGAAATTCTTTTGAATTTCATAACTCACCTGTTCGACGTTTAAAAACGCACAGATTCAATATCTTCATCAAGAAACAACGCGTTTTTGAGCAAGCTACAATGCAGATCAAAACCAGCTGAGTAAGTATGCGCGTTTTTGAAATAATTTTTTACGAAAAGACAGAAATTACAATTACTTATCAAATTCAATCTTGAGATTTTCTCCCGAAGATTGAAGCGCCAGCTTCCGGGCGAAATTGTGACATTGCAATCAGGATAAGAATATATTCCGCTGCAATTCCTGTTTTACAAAGCAGCTTTCTGCCCCGGAATGCACCTCACTGAATTTCCCTGCCGCTTCAAAAAGTCTTGTTTCAACTTCCTGCAACTGAGCTATGATGGATTGAATAAAGTTCTATTTCTCAAACGCTTACGGTGCCCGCCAATATCTTCCCGACGGCACCGCAATCAGAAGGACAGACTTGTAATGATTACCGGCCCGCAATCTAAAGCTGCCCGCGCATTAATTGAACTCAGCCGTGAAAGACTGTCATCATTCTCAGGCATTGATATCCGTGTGATTGAGTTATTTGAACGTAAACTTGAAACACCGGACGAGACTGTCCTTGTAGCACTGCAAAAAGCGCTCGAAGATGCCGGAGCTGTGTTCATTCCGGAAAATGGCGGCGGTATCGGCGTCAGATTGAAATTTACACGATCCGAAGCACGGCGCCTCTCTACGCTGGAAAGCGAAGGCGGCATTGTTGCCTATGATGAAGTTCCTTAAGCGGAAACAACTGTCTGATTAAAGAAATCCGTCACGGGCAGAACAAAACAGAGGACATGTCTGTCTTTCTCTGTCCGTGAAAATGGGTTTTCGGCCTCGCGGGCGATCTGTTCAAAGGTAAAACAAACCGATAAAAGATCTTGCTGTTCGCACCATCTTTTTATCCCGTTCCGGCCTGCCAGAACGCTCAGCCCGTCACAATGATTGCATGCTGAGTGCGGCTGCCGCCGATCACACCGAGGCACATATGGCTGATTATCTCAAGCCGATCTTACTGCTTTGCGCATCCAATATCTTCATGACATTTGCCTGGTACGGGCATCTCAAATTTACAAACAAGCCGCTTTTGCTGGTCATTATTGTCAGCTGGCTGATTGCTTTTGCTGAATATTGCCTTGCGGTTCCGGCCAACAGAATGGGGCATGGCATCTATAGTGCGGCAGAGCTCAAAACCATTCAGGAGGTTATCACTCTCAGCGTATTTGCCGGATTTTCTGTGCTGTATCTGGGAGAAAGCATAACCATCAATCATATGATTGGTTTCGCATTTATCTGCCTTGGCGCTTTTTTTGTATTTAAAGGGCCATTTTAGAGATATACAGAATACTTCCCCTCCCTCAACAGAGAGTGACATGATGAAACTCAAAATTTCCGCAATCACTTTAATGAGTGTTCTTATTTCAGGTGCTGCATCCGCAGAAGAACTGACAGTTGAAGGCTCCGGTATTACACGTGATATTGCCTGTTCATCGAATGATATCGGCATTTATGGTGCAAAGAATATCATCAAACTGACCGGAAAATGCGATGATATTGTCATTCACGGCACCAATCATCAGGTTACATTTGAAGAAGCCGATGATGTCTCGGTGTCCGGCTCCGACAATAAAGTGACCGGTGGCCGTGTGAAAGACCTCTCTGTGGACGTGGCCAATCATGAAGTTACAGCCACATTACGTTCCAATGATAATGACAGAGCCGAACTTGAAGTTAGCGGCGCACAAAATGTGGTGAATGTTACCTTGGAAAGTGACACCAAAATCGAAGTGGGCGGTGTTGGCCATAAAATCAGCTGGTCTGTCGCATCAGGTGTTAAAGATCCGGCGATTTCAATTTACGGTGCCGATCACGAAGTTAAAAAAGCAAACTGATTTCGCCTGTAGTTTATAAAATGAATGAAGCCCCGAACGGGGCTTCATTCATTTGACGGGCAAATACCTGTTTTTACTTGGAAACGGCTTCCAGCCCTTTGAATTCTTTCACTTTGTCTTTTGCACCTGTCGTCAGGCCACTTCCCTGCTTTGCACAGATACGCTCAGCAAATGCAGCTGATGGCGCACTGCTGCCATCTCCGACAATAAACTGATAACCATTATCACACCGCACCCAATGAACTGTTCTGCCGGAGCTGTCTTTTTGAGAAATGTTTTTATAGGCGTAAGCTTCGGCTGCAGGAATAAGAACAATTGCAGATGTCATTACTACTTTAAGCAAATCTCTGATAAACATTGGTAGTCCTCCCTCTGTTGTTAATACTTCCTCCCCATCGGAGTATTTCAAAGGTAAACCGGTCGCAATGAATGTGTGATGAATAGGCCGTTCAGCAATATTGCATAGCAGAACTAAGAGCTGTTTCGCTGTAGTATGAAGCAAAACAAAGCTGTAAACCGGTCTTGAAACAATAAGCCGGTTACGCAGAAAAACACATTTAAATCATTAAAACATGGTCGGAGCGGCGGGATTCGAACCCACGACCCCTTGACCCCCAGTCAAGTGCGCTACCTGGCTGCGCTACGCTCCGAACACCTAAAAGCCCTAGAATAGAAAGGCTTTTTTGGCAAGGGATTAAAGCGTGGAAAGATATCACCTTCGCCAAAACGCAATATAACTTACCCAAAACGATTTAATTTTTTTAAAGTATTAAAAGGAATATGCTGAAATTTTATACTCTCATTTGCATGTTTAGCATTTTGCAACCATTGAATATTATGAGCCGTAGAAAGACAAAGATCACAGATTTAAATATACGATAATTATACACATATTTCACCGGAAACGCTGCCCCACACAGATGGGTTTCTTAAGGGAAAAATATCAACCCAAATATTAACTTATTACAGCGAATTTTTACAAAAAATACCTTATAAGCAATCATCTTGTTTAATATTACACTCAACGCCCCCCCAATTTTGAGAATAGCACTATGAATGCATTTTATTTCGTTATTGATGAAAATTTAGTAGAAGTCGTCAATGCACAAGCATATCACATTGCGAAAACTTGGGCATGCGACGTACATATTTTTATTGAAAAACAAAATAAAAATACGTCAAATATTGAAGTCAACTACAACAATAAAATTAAATACCATTACAATCTCCTAATGCAATTTCTACCTCAGAATCTGCCCAATAGTAGCAAATGGCCGCTTATTGTTTATCTCAGGCTATTCGCGCCCAGATTTTTAAAAAGTTACAATCGGGTTTTATACTTGGATGCCGATATTCTGAGCATTCGCGTAGCACAAAATATCTGGACAATACCACTTCCTTACGGTGTTGGTGCAGTGACTGACTACGGATCACTTCAAGTACCGCCAAGTCCTTTTGATAAGCTTTCACGCTCGGAATGGTTGCAACATATAGGTGTAACATCCTCCAGCTATCTAAATTCCGGCGTACTCTTAATTGACGTTTCCAAATGGGTACAAATTAACTTTACGGCCGAACTCAAAATGTATTTTGATAAATATCCTCATGCAGTTTGTTTTGACCAGGACTTTCTGGCCTCATTTTTAAACGGAAACTGGACAGACATCGGTCCAATATTCAACTATCAGGCCGTATTGCTTAACTCCGGTCTATCGAACGCTATTGCCCCTGTCTTTGTTCATTTCAGCCAACCAGAGAAACCATGGCATGGCTGGATCGAAAGCGGGAGCACAAATCTTGATCGCTATTTTGGCAAAATATACCGTGACTTATTGACAGAAATTAACATTGACCCTTCTTTACACGAGCGCGCAATCACAACCAAATTTGCCAAGAAGATCAAAACAAGGCTTCGAAAAGCACTGTCTGTTTTTGGATTGCGAAGCCAAAAAGAGAAAAATGCATTCTCACAAAATGAAGCTGATCGAAGAGTTTATATAAAAAACATCAAAGCAAACGGATTTGATATTTCACTCACTGAAACACTGGATGAAATCTATTTTGACGGAAGAAATATCCGATCAAAATTCACATTTCCCAAGGATATTTCTCGCCACAAATAGAATTACTGCACATCAACAATCATTCTTTTATCGACAGCCAAGCGTTTCAGTTTATACACTCCTCGTTTAAGCTCACGCAGCATTTTCTGACCTCCGGAAAGAGAGCCGCGTTTTTTCTGGATCAAGTTAACAACAGAACGATCTTCAATATTGCCACCCAAAGTTAAGGTTCCTGCGGATAAAACTTGTTCTTGTGCGCACACCGCCGGTACTAATTGAAAAATGATATTATTTGCAAAAACCTCACACCCTGGGTCAAATAAATAGTGATCCACAGGTGCCGGCATATAATTAACTGTCTCTTTTAACAGAGATACAGCCAAACGACGGGATATAATATAGCCGCCCGCCCCTGCATGAAAACCGACCATTTTCAGCAAGTGTCGATCACGTATCTGAAGTCTCCACCATCGTTTAAAATAGACCTTCGTTTTAAAGGTTTCGAGACGCAGTATATTCACATCAGCCGGAACCCAGTCAGAGTTTTTGAGAAATTCAGCTGCACTATCACTGAGGATAATATCGTCCTCGAAAATTGCGGCATATTTATCCGTACTGGCAACAAGAATTTCCCAGCATTTCCGATGGCTCATAAAGCATGCAAATTCAGAATTTGTCGGCTTTGGCCAATCTTTATGCAAAACAATATTGTCTAGTTCACTCTGAGACAAATCACGCGCATCAACGGCAGCTACACGTTCAAAATCAAGATTCAAGCGCCCAAATTGCTCATGACAATGTTTCAGCCTGTAGGGAGATCTATCCAGATTAATGACAAGATTTTTCATAGAATGGCTCACGTTACAATTCTGCTCCTTCTAAATTTTATTCTCAGCGGGGGCAAGACAATGAAGCCATTCCGCTTTCGACTGCCATCTCTTTCCTGAATTCAGACCTCAATAATCGCGCTTGACCGCAACCAAAAATAAGAACATTATAAGAACAAATAGAGGATTCTATAATGTCTCTCGCCGCACAAAACCCTGAAAAATATATCATTATGCCGTTTCGTAAGAATAATCAGAAACTTGTTGCGGCGGAAATGCGCCCTGCTTCCAGTGAGGCAGGTGCCATTAAGATTGCCACATCTATGTCCGGCCGGTTTATTGGTGTTGCGGCCTATGCTGTGATGGTGGATGAAGAAAGCGGCGATATGAACGCGCCGCGCCTGTTAGCAAGCTTTGGCGAAGTGCCTGATTTCAGTGATGATTAAAGCCTGATTTCCTGTTTATTACCCACCGGACATTCGCACTCTATGCAAGCTCATGCAGTAATATAACCGGCAAAGGATTCAGTATGCGCATTCTATTTCTTAAAATGATTGCAACAGCACTTTTGATGACAGGACTGAGTTCAGCATCATTGGCGGCCCTTGCACCGCAGTATCAGCGCGCAAATGAAATGAATGCTGTCATCTCTGCGGTTACCGAAACACTGTCTCCGCAACAAGCTGTCACCAAAGTCGTTTATCAGAGTGTAGACCAGTATTTGGTGGTCGCAGGCAATTGCTCAATCAAAGCAACTCTTATCACGCTTCCGGCAAAGGCCGGACTGGTAGGGCCAAGACAATTTAAAGTTCAGCTTGGAAAACAACGCTGTAAAAAATAAAGCCGTGCATCGAAGATCAGAACTGATGGATCAGATGAATATCATCCGGCTCCAGAGCATATAGTTTCTGATCCGGCTGTCCTATCGGATGGCCGCCCTGATGCAGATAAAACTCAACCGTATGCCGCGTTGAGGTTGAAGAAATATAGAACCCTTCCGCACCCTGCTCTTTGACAATTTGCATAGATTTCCGGTAGAGGCGCGAGGCTAATCCGCGCCCGCGCCAATCATGACTGACATGCAAAAAAGACAGCTGCCGATATTGCGGATAATCCGTAACCGGCCGCGCATCAACAACAGCCACCGCAACCAGTTTTCCTCCCGCAAAAGCACCGGTAAATGTGCCACCATGATCGTAACATTCCAGCAGGATCGGCGTATAGAGCTCAGGCTCCCCGTCCGGCCAGTCGCGCGTATCATAAAACTCTGAATGTAACTGCAAGCGGCCGTCAGTGAAACGGTAGACTTCCTGAACAATCTCGCGCCGCTCAATCTGCCAGACTGATACCACCTCGTCGCGTGTAAGCGGACGTATCTCTATAGTTTGCATTCAGACCTCGCTCTGTTGTCCTGCGAGCATTATTCCGCTGCAACTCTGGTATCAACCTTTACGATAACCGACATACCTGGCATCAGACGTTCGATCTGCTCCTGCCCGCCATCAATATCAATGCGAACCGGCAGCCGCTGCGTTACCTTGATAAAGTTCCCTGTCGCATTATCCGCCTTCAAAACACTGAATTCCGAGCCTGTTGCCGGAGAAAAGGCTTCGATATGACCGGTCATTTTCTCATGGTTTAATGCATCTACGGTGAATGTCACCGGCAGCCCGGCTTTCATGCCGTAAAACTGCGTCTCTTTAAAATTGGCAATGATCCACTTTTTATCAGGCACCAGATTAGTCAGCTGTGCACCAATATTGACATATTGCCCCGGCTTCGCTCCGATTTCCCCAAGTACACCATCCTGAGGCGCAATAATTTTTGTATTGCTCAGATCAATTCTGGCCAGATCAACTGCAGCTTCTGCATTTGTCACAGCCGCTTCGAGAGAATGCTTGCGAACAATGATGGATTGTACATCCTGTTTATTCACTTCCAGCGCAGCCTCAGCCTGACTGACAGCACCGCGCGCCTGTTCCAAAGCGGATAAGGACTGGTCTTCATTGCTCTGGGTCATCACCCCGCTTTTACGCAAAGGTGTCACGCGGTTATAATTCGCCTCGGCCACATTCAACGCCACTTTCGCACTGTTCAGCACTGCTTCGCCGGAGCGTGTCCGTGCCTCTGCGGCAAGACGATCCTGCTCAGAATTTGCCAAAGATGCTTTTTGCGTTTCCAGCATGGCCTCAGCCTGCTTCAGCTTCTGCACATAGATGCGGTCATCCAGCGCAAATAACACATCGCCTTTTTTCACACGCAGATAATCACGATCCGGCACTTGCTTTATATAACCTGCCAGCTGCGGACTGATAATTGTGACCTGCCCGCGGACATAGGCGTTTTCTGTCATCTGCACAGAGGAGCGAAATGGCGGTAGCTGCCAGGCATAAAGGATGAACAATACGCCGCAGAGACCAATAGCCAGAATAAACAATGTTGCCGAATTACGAAAAATCTTCTGCATTTCAGATACTCACAAATCAAAATCAACTTATGCGGGCTGCGCAATTGCGCGCCCGTGAATCAAGCGCCAAAGTTTCCCGATTACGGGGAAAACAGCGCGACGGATAATCAGAATGGCCAAAGTCAGCGCGGCGATAGCGGATACAAGCAGAAACAGATCATTATAGGATAGCACAGTTGCTTCCTTCATGATCTGCTGGCCAAGCAGCATCGCACCTTCAGCCTGAATATAGGCAGGATCAGTGATAACCTTCGATATGGCTGCTGATAGCTGCGAGATACGCAAGGTCACCAGAGGATCAGTCAGTACAATCTGGTCATAAAGCGCACGCATATGATGCTGCTGCCGCCATGTTACAAAGCTGCCGAAGACTGCGGAGCCAAACAGCCCGCCCACACTCTGCGTGAAAATGAAAATCACAATAAAGCTGGTGATATAAGCCGGTCCGTTTTTCAGTGCACTCATCAAGCCCGCCGCCATAGCAGGCGGCAAGAACAAGGCTCCGCCGAATGAAATCATCGCCTGACTGAGATACATCATTTCAGGACGGGTCAGATTATTGGCATGACCATCCATGAAGGCACCGGTCATAATCAATATCAGCGCAACTGCATAAATATAGGCCTCACGCCCCGGACGGATAACCATCGCGCAACTGATACCACCCATAAACGAGCTGATAATCAGAACCCAATAAAGGCCGGTGCTTTGCTCATTATAAATGCCGAGCGCCTGAAACATACCCGTGGCACCCGCTGTCTGCTCCGATAGCACCAGACGAAACACCAGCAACATGCCGGTAAAAGTCAGCGTCTGCCTGCTGGTCAGCCAGCGG
Source organism: Pseudochrobactrum sp. AO18b (assembly GCF_000409565.1). Taxonomy (NCBI): domain Bacteria; kingdom Pseudomonadati; phylum Pseudomonadota; class Alphaproteobacteria; order Hyphomicrobiales; family Brucellaceae; genus Pseudochrobactrum; species Pseudochrobactrum sp. AO18b. Next base: position 7,832 of record NZ_ANNO01000223.1, on the reverse strand, counting down.
ATATTAATCAGCGGATTTTCACGGTTAAATTCAATCGCTGCGGCCAATGCCAGAGCAGCAAAAGCAACAGCAAGGCAGATGCCGATCCACGGCGCCTCAAGCCACCAATATAAACGACCGACAACCAGCATCATCGCCAGAAGCCCGAAACCGGTTGCAATCAGCGGATAGCTGATGAAATCCAGCTTTTCGAGCACTTTCTGATGCGGGATCGGTGTCAGCTTAAGTGTATAGACCGTCGCAAAACACAGCATCGCCAGACCGATTTCCAGCATATAAAGCTGCTGCCACAGACCGGCATCCAGCAATATAGGAGAAATAATGCGCGACAGCGGTGCACCAAGTGTCGTGCAGGTCAAAGCAAGACACAGCCCCCAGCTCATTTTCTTGCTCGGGGGAAATGCCTCAAGCATATAGAAAAAGCCGAGCGTCGACATCGGCGATGCTGCAGCCCCGGAAAAGAACCGCACAATCAATGCCGAGTTCAGGTCATGGATAAACCAGTGCAGTGATGTAACCACCACAAATGTCAGCAGCCCCAGTTCTGTGAAACGGCGCAAGCCGTATTGCGTGCGGATTTTCATCAGGAACAATGTCAGGCTGACATTCGGCGCCATATAAGCAGCAAGCAGCCATGTTGTTTCCGCAGTCGTAGCGCCAAGTCCGCCCTGTATTTGCGGAATATTGACTGCAACCATATTCAGACCAATGCCCTGTGTGATCCACATCAACAGAGATGCACACACAAAAGCAGCAGAAAGCAGAAACGGTTTTGCCGGTGGTACAGGCGGAGCCGCAGGAGCCTGCGGGGCATCAGATGCAGGAGCTTCCACCGCTTCCTCAACAAGTGCCGGTTTCACCGACTGTTGTGAGGCGGAAGGCACAGCTTCAGCTGTTGGCTTCTCAGCTTCCTGCACACCGGCATTTGCCGGATGCAGCACTGCATCAGCATCATCTCCGGCCTCTTTCGGCTCATCCTTTCCGGTCACTCTTATATCTGCCATGATGAAATCAGCTGATTGCTTCCATATTCTTCAAAATCACCCGCATAATGCGTAAGCCCTCATCCAGATCGGCCTCGCTCAGATCCTGAAGAATGCGGATGCGCAATTGCTCAGCGACAACGTGCAGCTCTTCCACCTGATCATGTGCCGCTTCGGTCAGAATGATGTGCTTGGCGCGTCTGTCGCCCTCCACGGCACGTCGCGTGACCAGCCCCTGCTTTTCCAGCCCGTCAATGAGGCGCACCAATGTCGGTGTCTCAATTTCCAATGCCGCAGCCAGTTCTGTCTGCGTCATGCATTTATGGGTTGAAAGCAAAAACAACGTGCGGGCACGGGACAATGTCATGTCGTGCTCTTTGGCGAATGCATCAAATAAAGTGCGCAGCTTGCGCCCCGCCACGGACATATCCGTGAGCAAATCAGCACGTTTCTGAACGATTGCAGGTTTCATGAGTACACACATAGGTAGGAGGCTAACAATTATTAAGCTATATAATTTAACTCCTGTTCAAATGCAATCCGCATGATTAAGCTAAACGAAAATTGCGTAGCCGGTTTCAAAATAGAGGACAGAGATGCAAGTCAGCTTCATTAAAACAGCCATTATTACTACCGGTCTTATATTCAGTGGTATGGGCACCGCCAATGCTGCGGAATCCGGAATTTACGGCAACTGGATTACAGAGCGCATTCAGGGGCATAAAGTGCATGCAAAAGTGCAATCCACCCTTGATATTGCGCAGGATGGCAAAATTTCCGGCAGTGGCGGCTGCAATCGCTATATGGGCGGCATGGAAATTAAAGGCGATAAAGTAAAAGTGCAGCCGGTTGGCGCAACACTGATGGCCTGCCCGCCGCCTATGATGCAGCAGGATTCCAAATTTCACGCCGCACTTAATCTGGTCACAAGCTGGAAACTCAGCAAAAACAAACTGATCCTGATTGATTCAAAAAATCGTGAAGTGCTTCGTCTGAAGCGTGCCTGAAACCCTAAAAACAAAACGGGGCGGTTTACACCACCCCGTTTTCCTAAAGTCAGAAACTATCTTTAGCGCACCTGATCGAGCAGGCGTTTGCATTCCAGCAAATCGAAAAGTGCTTCCTGCAACAAAGTGCGGTTGTCTTTATTCAGGCGTTTGGAATCAGCGCCCATCGGCCCCTCTTCATCACCGCGCAGCAGGCCGAATAATTTACGGCCGCCTGAAGACTGGCGCTGTTCTTCCGGATCATAATCATCAATCGCCGCATCCTGCGCAGCTGTCGCCTGCTTCTGACGCGTTATCGCCTCAACAGCAGCAACATCTCCATTGCCGAGCGCAATGATGAATTGTGCATTATTTTCACGCAGCAAACGCTGCACACCTTTGATTGTGTAGCCCTGATCATAGAGCAGATGACGGATGCCCTTAAGCAATTCCACATCCAGCGGACGGTAATAACGGCGTCCGCCGCCGCGTTTCATTGGCTTGATCTGGGTAAAGCGCGTCTCCCAGAAACGCAGCACATGTTGCGGCAAATCCAGATCTTCCGCCACCTCACTGATCGTCTTAAACGCATCAGGACTTTTATTCATGTACTGCCCCTTTCCGGTCGTAAAGGAGTATCACTCAAACGATACACAACTTGAATGAATCACATTTCCTGCAAAAACAAGGCATTCCGCATATAAACATATAAAAAACAGGCCTATCTCTGACAAAAAAGTCGAGAATCCGGTTCTGACCGCGGCACTTTGTTCGGCATTTATAATGATTCTTATTATCACTTACCATAATGCAAAAATCGCAGGCTGCATAATGCCTTAAGCGGAAAACCTATCAAGGTTAAAAATCCGTATATCTCACGGCACTGAGACAGGCCCTGATCCGCCATAATATGCGCAGAAAGTAAAACACCGGCCACATATGCAGCCGGTGCTTCAAAATCGGAAGCCTTTAAGTAAGGCAGATAATCAGGCCTTGGCCTTATTACCCTGACGGGCAAGATGCTGATCCAGAATACGCTGTTTCAGCACATTTGATGCTTTGAAGGTCATAACCCGACGCGGCAGAATTGGAACTTCCTCACCGGTTTTCGGATTACGGCCAATGCGCTCATTCTTGTCGCGGACCTGAAATGTTGCAAAAGATGAAAGCTTAACAGTTTCACCATTCACAATGGCATCACAGACTTCGTCAAGAATCATTTCAACAAGCGACGCAGATTCCGTACGTGAAAGCCCTACCTTGCGATAGACAGCTTCAGCCAGATCGGCACGCGTGACAGTCTTACCCCCCATGATGAACCTACTCGGCTAGCGTTAAAGGTGATAATATCTTGTATGTGCAACAGGTTACACAGATGCAACGCCGATGGTCAAGCAGACTTTTGTACCGTATGAAACTTCTTTTCAGTCAATAAGCCATTGAAATGCTGTTTGAGTGCCCTACCAGCGCAGCAAAACCGCACCCCAGGTAAAGCCGCCGCCCATTGCTTCGAGCAAAATAAGGTCGCCTTTTTTGATGCGCCCGTCTTTTACAGCACTCGCCAAAGCCAGCGGCACGGAAGCTGCTGATGTGTTGCCGTGCTGATCGACGGTGATCACAACCTTATGCTCGGCAATGTTCAGCTTCTTGGCAGAGGCATCAATAATGCGCTTATTGGCCTGATGCGGAACGAACCAGTCAATATCCTCAGCGCTCAGGCCGGTGGTTGCAAATGAGGCTTCGATCACATCTGTAATCATGCCCACTGCATGTTTGAAAACTTCACGGCCTTCCATACGCAGATGACCGACGGTCCCGGTTGTTGAAGGGCCGCCATCAACATAGAGTTTTTCTTTGTGGGAACCATCGGAACGCAGGTTCGCTGTCAGCACGCCACGATCAGAGGTCAGACCATTGCCCTCACCGGCTTCGAGAACCAGCGCACCCGCTCCGTCACCGAACAATACGCAGGTTGTGCGGTCTTTCCAGTCGAGAAGGCGCGAGAAAGTTTCAGCACCGATCACCAGCACGCGCTTGGCCATGCCGCTCTTGATATACATGTCAGCCGTTGTCACCGCATAGACGAAACCGCTGCACACAGCCTGCATATCAAAGGCAAAGCCGTGCTTCATGCCCAGCGCATTCTGAATTTCGACAGCACTGGCCGGAAATGTATGATTTGGTGTGGAGGTTGCCAGAATGATGAGATCAATATCATCCGCCGTCAGGCCGGCATTTTCCAGAGCAGCCTGTGCGGCTTTGGTGCCGAGAGATACGGTCGTTTCATTCTCCGCAGCAATATAACGCTGACGAATACCTGTACGCTGAACGATCCATTCGTCAGATGTTTCGACAACCCCTTCCAGCTCGGCGTTTTTTACAACGCGTTCCGGTGTGGCTGCACCAATGCCTTTAACGACGGATCTGATCATCAGTAATTTTCCTGTCTGACATATCGGGCATCTTGTCGGGGATCTGGCGCAAAGCAAGCCATCCGACGACACCGGATACATATATTGATATTGTGCATGCTCGTTCGGCGAGACACATGCGTGAATTTATCGCCGGATAATTGCAATATAGTGTCAGTCATTACAAATGCCTGAACGGAAAGCAATGACTGACAGAATAAAGCTTATATGGAAATCATATAAGGCGAATTTACGATAGAGCGATTTACATCCAGGTTGGATCACGGCGCTCGCTCTAGATTCTTTAGTTTGTCGCATTATCACTGCCGTCAAGTTGATCCAACTTGACTGTGAAATGCTTGACTATAAAGGATCAGGCCGGTTTTGCAGTTGCGTCTGTCGTATCGCCAGCCGCTTCAGCATCATCAGCTTTGTAATGGCTGTAGAATGTGGTCAGATCCGCCTCGATCTTTTGCATAAGACCATTGCGCACCATGTCATAGCCGACTTCAATCGCCGAGCAGAAACCGTCAACATTGGCGCCGCCATGACTTTTGATGACCACGCCATTGAGACCAAGAAACACCCCGCCATTGACCTTGTTCGGATCCATCTTTTCCTTCAGACGGTTAAACGCGCCTTTGGCAAAAATATAACCGATCTTCGCCATCCATGTGCGGCTCATTGCACCGCGCAGATAGGCAGAAATCTGCTTGGCTGTGCCTTCGGCGGTTTTCAGCGCGATATTGCCGGAGAAACCTTCCGTCACAACAACATCCACGGTGCCTTTGCCGATATCATCGCCTTCAACAAAGCCGTTATATTCAAAGCCCGGCAGCGGTGTTGCTTTCAAGGCAGCACCCGCTTCCTTGATTGCATCCAGCCCTTTGACTTCCTCAACACCAACATTGAGCAGACCGACAGTCGGACGCTTAATTTCAAACAGCGCGCGCGCCATACCGGCACCCATCACCGAATAATCAATCAGCTGACGGGCATCTGCACCAATACTCGCGCCCACATCCAGTACAATGCTTTCGCCACGCGTAGTCGGCCAGATCGCCGCAATCGCCGGACGTTCAATATTGGCCATCATACGCAGGCAGAATTTTGCCATTGCCATCAGCGCACCGGTATTGCCTGCAGATACGCAAACATCGGCTTCGCCGTTTTTCACTGCTTCAATCGCCTGCCACATCGTGGATTTGCCGCGACCATTGCGCAAAGCCTGACTAGGCTTATCGTCCATCTGCACCGCGGTTTCGCTGATATGCAGCACCGATACAGCTTTCAGTTTAGGAAATTTATCCAGAAAAGGTTCGACCTGGCCTGCCAAGCCATAAAAAACAAACCGGATGTCAGGATGACGCTCCAGTGCATTCGCCGCAGCGGGGATAACCACTTCAGGGCCAAAATCGCCCCCCATAGCGTCAATAGAAATTGTGACCACTTGATCGTCCTATACCGGTCCTCACAAAACCACACGGGTTTGCCATAAAGGCTGCCTGTCCGGCATGATTTAAATGTATATTCCGCGTCCGCAAAGCAAACGTGAATATCTTCGTCTTCTTCATCTGCGAAGTTGCAGCCCTATACAGCACTGCAACCCGCCCTGAATTTTGCAAAATAACTTTTTTGCCTGCGCGCACAACTTATTTTTAATTTTGGCACGCAGACAACATTCCGTGAAACGGCAGCTCCCACAGCATGTTTTTGAATATAAAGCACTTTACAGGCTTTGACTATTCAAATCACGCGGGGCATCCGCCGTTTGAAAACAGAATCTCAGTTTTTGTCACGCAGCTTGGCCAGACCGGCAAAAGGCGAATCCGGCTTGATGTCACTTGTGTCTTCATCTTCATCATCTTCGATGATTTCGACATAATCCGCCTCGGCTTTGCGAGGATAAGGATCAAGTGCCAGCTCAAAGAATTCCTCAGCCACAGCGCCGATATCAATACGGTCACCTTCAAAGGTTTCCGGCATATCCGGACCTTCGGCATCAATCAGCATTTCACCGCTTTCATCCAGACGGATGCGTGCAAGGCGGGAGTTTTCCGGTACGAAAACCGTATCCACTTCTTCACTGATCGTTGCATTGATCGGCTCAAGCGTCGCAACGCAAGCCTGCACGATCTGCGCTTCAATATGACCGCGCAGTTTAATGCCGTCTTTTTTCCACCGTGTAATCAGAAAATCCGCCGTGAATGAATCAACCGACAGCAATTCATGATTGGCAGCCAGAAGAGCGCGCTCTTTTTCATTGGCTTCGATCTTAACGGTCATGCCCTTAGGCGGCACATGCGCCACCGGCACCGGATGGCTTAAGCCCGCATTACCCGACCCGTTATGTTTAGTCATGATAAGTCCATTTCGTTTCAACGCCGGTGCAATACCGGCATTTATATTTGTATTATTTATGCAAAGCTGAAGCTTGCTTCAAGGAAGCTGCTGTCCGGCTGCTCACGTAAATGCGTATAAACCTGCATCACATAAGCGGCCATTGCCTCACTATGCTCCCATTCTTTACCGGCCTCGGTCAGATCAGGACGCACATTACGGCCGAGAGCGACAGCCAATGCCGCGCTGTCATTCTTGTCGATTGCCTCAGCATAGCTCAGTACACGGCCATAATACATGCGCGCCAGTTTTTTCATGCGCTTCGGCACGCCCTGATCGCCGATACCAAGCTCACGCAGGGAATGGTCGACATCTTTGAAGAACTCTTCGGCAATGTCCTGCGTCAGTTCTTTCAGTGCCGGATCTTCAGATTTCAGCCGGTGCATCAGCAAAAACACATGTAAAGACAGCATTTCATAGCGGCCGATCGGCGTATCGGGCACAAGAAACTCCGCGTAAAAGCGTTTTTGTCGTGCTGCCGCCACGATTTTCTCATAAGCAGACAGTGTAATTGCTTCATTTACTCGGGATTTGCGTCTTAATAAATTAAGAATCATCATTTAACGCCCATGCTTTTGTTGCATCCGGATGCAAGGTGGTTTACCCAAGTTCATCTGGATACGGAAGTACCGTTGGGATAATGGTTATGGAGATGTCGTCGTTGCAGCGTATTTTCGCACAAAACCGCAGCAGAAGCTTGCTCATTACAGGCGCAGCCGTGCTTTTTTCGCTCGGGCTTGCCGGTTGCAATACCGCAAGCACGCTCAATCCTTCAGAAACTTTGACTGAAGGTTACGTCCTTGATGAACAGGCACTTGATTCTGTTCCTGTCGGTTCCAGCCGTGAGCAGGTTCTGCTGACGCTCGGCACCCCGTCAACAACTGCTACATTTGATAATGAAGTCTTCTACTATATTTCGCAGAAGCGTTATCGTGTTGCGCAGTTCATGGCGCCTAAAATCATCGACCGCCGCATTCTTGCTGTTTACTTCAACAAGGATGGTAAAGTCTCTCAGATCGCCCATTATGGTCTGCAGGATGGTAAAGTCTTCG
>NZ_ANNO01000222.1:0-2719 GCF_000409565.1 Pseudochrobactrum sp. AO18b | reverse complement strand
CACCACCGAAACCACCTCCATAGCCGCCTCGCCCTGAAGAACCGCCACCACCGCCGCCCAATGCAATCGTCACGCCCAGCCATTCATAACGATCGGGGCCGATTTTTCTGCCGAAAACCGGAGCCAGCAAAGTAAAACCGAAACCACCGAAGAAAATACTGATCCAGAAAATCAGAAAAATGACCTCAATCCAGTCCGTCTGGTCTGCAGCCTCTTTTTGATTGCGTTTTGCACGCGCCTGTAATTCCGCCCCTTCTCCGCGCAGAACCTGCAAAATATCATCGGTACCTTTGGTAATGCCGGTGCCATAGTCGCCATTGCGGAATTCAGGAATGATCGCATTCTGGATAATGATTGCCGAGAGAGCATCCGTTACCGTGCCCTCCAGACCATAGCCGACCTCAATACGCACTTTGCGTTCATTGGGCGCTACCAGCAGCAAAATACCGTTATTCTCGCTTTTCTGGCCAATACCCCATGCACGATAGAGCCGGTTAGCATAGGTCTCAATATCCATACCATTGAGGCTTGGAACCGTTGCCACCACAATCTGATCGGATGACTCTTTTTCATAAGCACTGAGTTTGGCAATCAACTCCTGCTGCTGCGCAAAGGACAGCACCCCCGCCGCATCAACCACACGATCGGTTAAAGCAATGGCCGGTTTATCCGTGCTTTGCGCATAGGCCAGATTTGCAAATGCCAGCAGCAGCACCGCCAGAAACATTTTCAGTGCAGACCGGAAAGCAGCTTGTTCCGGAATGAGACGCAGACCGGCGAGACGGGCAGAAATCATACCATTCTCCTAAATTGCCAGCAAAAGTTGAACGGGCAGGATTTCTCCTGCCCGCTATCATCAGTTGAACTGTACTTTAGGAGCGGCCTGAGAAGCCGGATCAATAGTGAAAGTCGGCATCGGTTCATTGTTCCAGAACCACAATGTCTTCCACAACATAGTCGGCATGGTCTTCAGGCCGGTATTATAAACACGTACCGCTTCAATATAATCGCGGCGCGCGACAGCAATGCGGTTTTCAGTGCCTTCCAGCTGTGATTGCAGCGCGAGGAAGTTCTGATTGGCTTTCAGATCAGGATATTTCTCAACCACAACCATCAGACGGGACAGAGCACTGCTCAGATTGGCCTGATTATCCTGAAACTGTTTGAACAATTCCGGATTATTCAGCATTTCCGGAGAAATCTGTGTCTGCGTTGCCTTGGAACGGGCTTCAATCACCGCAGTCAGCGTTTCCTGCTCATGGGCAGCATAGCCTTTAACGGTTTCCACCAGATTAGGAATAAGATCGGTGCGGCGCTGATACTGGTTGAGCACTTCGCTCCACGCAGCTTTGGCCTTTTCCTCATTGGTCGGAATGGTATTGAAACCACAGGCTGCCAGCAGCGGCATAAACATCAATAAGACAAGCGTTAGCAGCGAGCGCATTTTCAGCGGAACTGTTGTTACAGCAGAAGTCTGACCGGTCATGGGTATCTCCTCATCTTGCACAAGTTTCGCGCAGATCATTGGTTATAAATAAACCGCAAAATCCCATTTGAAAATACACACTTAATAAATATGAAAAATACAAATAATGCGCAGCTTTTCAAACCGGTCTTTTAAGACAAAAAAATACCGTGCCGCTTTACAGAGGCACGGTATTTTTAATTACGGATATTAACCCGCAAAAACTCTATTTTTATTTAGCGCATTATCCTACGCAAAACCGGTACCCACTTTTGCTGGAAATGCTTTGCTCAGAATTATTCTGCAGCCGGAGCTTCTTCAGCAGGCGCAGCAGCGGCAGCAGCTGCTGCTTCAGCGGCTTCTGCAGCCTTTGCAGCGGCTTCTTCTTCAGCCTGCTTAGCCATTGCCAGACGTTCCTGAGCTTTTTTGCCTGGTACGCCTTTGGTTGGGTTGTTGCCGGCTTCACGCTTAGCAATACCAGCCTGATCGAGGAAGCGCAGAACGCGGTCTGTTGGCTGTGCGCCGTGACCGATCCAATACTGAATGCGTTCTGCATTAACAACAACGCGCTCTTCTTTGTTAGCAAGGGTTGCATTCCATGAACCCAGCTTTTCGATGAAACGGCCGTCGCGTGGTGCGCGAACGTCTGCAACAACGATGTGGTAGTAAGGGCGCTTCTTGGAGCCGGCGCGTGCCAGACGGATTTTCAGGGACATAGTGTTTTCCTTAAAGTTTATGTCGTGTCACTTAAACAGTAACAATTTCTGAAATACGACCGTTAAAACGATCGCAATGGTGTTTTACACCGCAAAACGAACATCACTGTCCGGTATGGTTTGCGGCGGTATGCTCATGATGCCGGATCACTTCCTTCACGATGAAGTTCAGGAATTTCTCAGCAAAATCAGGGTCGAGACTGGCGTCCTGCGCAAGGTTACGCAGACGTTCCACTTGTCGTTTTTCACGCGCCGGATCAGCAGCGGCCAGACCGCGCTCGGCTTTCAGAACACCGACAGCTTTTGTGCAGCGAAAACGCTCGGCAAGCATATGGATCAGCGCCGCATCAATATTATCGATAGATGCACGCAAAGCGAGCAGTTCGGCAGGAATTGTCTGTTGTTCGCTCATCGTGCTCACTTCTTCTTAGGCAGGCCAGGCAGACCGCCGCCAAGACCAGGAAGTCTCGGACCGCCAAGGCCCGGTAATCCCAACCCTTGGCCACCACCGAGACCCGGCATACCGCCGCTCTTACCA
>NZ_ANNO01000221.1:0-1034 GCF_000409565.1 Pseudochrobactrum sp. AO18b | reverse complement strand
GGGCGGGCAATAGAGCATTTCCGGTTTATCTTGAGTCATTGGAAATGCTCTATTTCTTCTCTCGCGTATCTTCTCCGAAACCGGTTCTCACTTTTCAGTTCTTTCTGCTGCTGAGGAAATGCCACAGAACAGCAATGGTCAGAACAACCAGAATAACCGCGACAGCAATCTGAACGGGGCCATTGCCGGAGGCCATAGCGGTGATACCGGTGAGTACACCGCTGAGCGGTGCCAGCGTTTCTGGTTTCTTGAGGATTGGCGGGATTGAAATTTTTGTTTCCCGCAGCTGATTTGGTTTTGTTTTTTTAGACTGGCCGGAAGCCTCATTGGCCAGAGCAAGGGAACGGTTGCGTACGCGTTTGACACGGGCGGTCCAGCCTTTGCCAAAAGTTTTGAAGGCAGAGAGTGTTTGCAGCCAGTTCTGTCGCAGGTCACAGAGATTATTGATGACAGAGGCAGGGTCGCGAAGATTGAGTGCGCTGAGTGTCTGATCGCCGATAATCCCGTCCTGAGAGGTTCCGGCAATTTTCTGCAGTGCTTTCGCGGCACGGGCAGGACCGGAATTGATGGCAAAATCAAATACTGCATAGTCAATGCCAGCGGGCAGCACATCGCCAGCGATTTTATCCCAATAATTTTTCTTATAAATGTCGGCTGCTGTCTTCTGACTGAGATTGCGGATATCGGCAGCAGATGCCTTTGTTCCCATCCATGCGGATAAGGTAGCCAGAGTGATCCCCATATTGGTGTGGCCACCCGGATCTGCCGGATGATTAACATATCCTCCTTCTTCTTCGAAGACATATGGCAAGACGTTTAAAAATGTCCCTTTTGCCATGGTGTTTCCTTTCGTTGAAATTTATTTTTAAAAATCAATGTATAAAATATAAAAATACTGCAGTACGATAAGTATATTAACTCAATTTAAAACGCGTGTGAAATTGTTTATTTAAAGTATAAAATGATTTTCATTTGTTGTTATTTTAATGTTGCTGTTTTGTATTTATATTATTGTAATAAAAAAATCCCCCTCC
>NZ_ANNO01000220.1:0-6941 GCF_000409565.1 Pseudochrobactrum sp. AO18b | reverse complement strand
TCCCCCCCCGCTGAACTCAATAGGATACTGTCTTTTATACGATGGCTTTATAAGCAACGGCCATACGGGCTGCCAGTTTGGCATTGTTCAGCACCAGCGCAATATTAGCTTTCAGGCTGCGGCCTTCCGACAATTCATTGATGCGCGCCAGCAGGAAAGGTGTCACATCTTTACCGCCAACGCCCTGATCGGCAGCTTCTTTAACAGCGGCTTCAATCGTGCCGTTAATGAATTCCGGTGTCAGTGCATCTTCTTCAGGGATCGGATTGGCAATCAGAATGCCGGTGCCGGAACCAAGCGCATGATGCAGAGCCATCGCTTTCGCAATCTCTTCCGCGCTGTTCAGGCGGTGATCGGCTTTACAACCGCTCGAACGGGTGAAGAATGCCGGAAAATCATCGCTGCCATGCGCAATAATCGGCACGCGCTGGGTTTCAAGATATTCAAGGGTTTTCGGAATATCGAGAATGGATTTCACACCCGCGCAAACCACAGTGGTGTTGGTCATGCCCAGTTCGTTCAGGTCGGCGGAAATATCGAAGCTGTCTTCCGCACCGCGATGCACGCCGCCAACACCACCGGTGGCGAAGATTTCAATGCCGGCCAGCGCAGCAATACGCATGGTTGCGGAAACAGTGGTACCGGCAGTCAGTCCCTGCACCATATCAGCAGCCAGATCGCGGCTCGATGTTTTCACCGCATCGGTGGTCTGTGCAAGCTGTTCCAGCTGGGCATCTCCGAGGCCGACATGGATTTCGCCTTTGAGCACAGCAATGGTTGCCGGTGTCGCACCATTTTCACGGATCACAGCTTCAACCTTACGCGCCATTTCCAGATTCTGCGGAAAAGGCATGCCATGGGTGATGATCGTGGATTCAAGAGCAACAACAGGTGCGCCTTTATCGAGAGCGGCGCGGACTTCATCGCTGAAATGCATAGTCAAACGGGTCATAGCTGGAGCAGCCTTTCTGAGGGAGTTTAATGGAGAGTAATCAGTCGCGAATACGATGAAGGTTCGCTTCGAGAAAATGTGCAGACAAGTCCGGATGGACACTGGCGTCGCTTTCGGTTGTCAGCGTGGCCAGCAAAGTACCGGTGCGCACTGCATCGGGCAGTTCCTTCCGGTCAAGCAGACAATAAAGCGTGCCGGAAATCAGCGCATCGCCCGCGCCGGTAATATCCACCGGCTGCGCAGGCACACTGGCAATATGCCGGATGCCGCTTTCATCGCCGATATGAACACCGCCAGCCCCCATGGTCATGACGATTTTGGCAACGCCGCGCGCATGTAAGGCATTGATCGCCTGTACGGCTGTCAGGCGTGGTGTACCCGCAGGGTGACGCAACAGGCTATGCGCCTCATCCAGATTGAGGAACAGCAGATCAACACCACTGAGATCCTGTGGCAAACGCAGTGCTTTCGGTGCGGAGACTGTATCAATAGCCAAACGAAAGCGGCTGCCGGTTTTCTTCGCCAGCAAGGTTTCCAATGTTGCCTGCGGCAGATTGCAATCGGCAAAAACCCAGTCAGCCGAAGCCAGATGCGGCCAGACGGTTTCCAGTGTTTCAGGCTTGAACAGGTCGAAAATGCCCATATCGGCAATACCGAGTGCCAGCTCATTATCCGGCCCCAGAATGGCAGCATATTCAGCTGTTGGTGCCTCATTCGTGACGATTGCACGGCTGACATCGACACCAAGCAGACGCAGATGATCAAGAATAGCGCGCCCGGTTTCATCATCGCCAAGAATAGAAACAAAGCCGATATTCACGCCGAGCCGCGCCAGATTTTCCGTGACATTGCGGGCAACACCGCCATGGCTGCGATAACCGCTGACCGGATTGGAGGTCTCGCTGATAAGAGGAGCATGGGCATGATATTTACGATCAAAGACCGCGCCGCCAATACAGACGATGCGCTTGTTCTCTGGCAGATAATAGCCACGCCCGAGCACAAAACCCTTTTGGGTCAGCTGCACAATATGAGCAGCAACCGTAGAACGCGCCAGTTTCAGCGCATCAGCAATCTGCTGCTGGCCGACAAACGGATTAGCGACAATCATCTCCAGAACAGCACGTTCCTGCGCGGAGAGATCCTGCAGATTTTGCGCACCGGCTTTCGCTGACTGGTTCACATCCTGATCGCCCTGCACCATTGCCATTCTCCGTTTCAATCGTCCTGATGCGAGCCATATAGCAGAGCAATTTCAGATAATCAAACAAATGTTAAAATAAAAACTTTTGTTTTAACATTCTTCAGGGAAAACTCCCTCATCACCTCACGATAAATAAACACCACACGAAAATTTGAAATTTTGGCTTAAAGCGCCTATATTACAAACTTGCAGGATTTTAGCCTTGGTGGGGACAGGCTTGCGGTCAGGCATATTTATGCAACTGTACAATCCGTGACCCGGGCGATCGCCTGTTTTGGTCCGTGGGTGGAGACGGGGGACAGGCACAACCTGTCAGCCTGACGGATGGGTGAAATGACCTTTATGAAAAGCAAGGATTTTCAAAGGCCTGCTGACAAAGCCTCTGCAGAATCAGAAAAGAAGCGCGCTGAGGAATTACAGGCGCGCAGCCGTGAGCAAGCTGATCTAACTGCGGAAGGTAACGGCGCGACATCCGGCACCCAAACATCCCTCTCCGCGATTGCCGCCAATGCACCTTTAAGCACAAGTATCCCGCCGGTCTTCACCAATACCGGATCGGATTTTACTGCGAATGATCCCGATGACCTGCATATTCCGCTGCGTCACCGCCTTTCCAGTAAATTGCTTTTGATGACAATTCTGGCCGTGCTGATTGCCGAAGTTATCATTCTCGCGCCGTCACTGGCGAATATGCGCAATCAATGGCTGAATGCCAAACATACCATGATTGCCACTTCCAGCCTGTTATTGCTCGATGCGAATCCGGACACGACACTGGAATTGCAGATTCAGGATCAGTTACTGCGCTCCACAGGCGCACAATCCATTACAGTCACCCGTAATGGCAGCAGCCGCGTTCTGGCTGCCTCACCGGAGGCTGTGCAGGTCGATGAATATATTGATCTGACAACAGCAACGCCGCTGAGTGATTTCTGGGGCGCCTTGCTCACCCTGACCAGCGGCGGCAATAAGACAATGCAGGTGTCAGGCCCGCCCGATTACAGCGGCACCACGGTTGAATTTGTGATGAGCGATAATGCCCTGCATAACAGGCTGATCAAAAACTCCCGTATTATTGCTGCGATATCGCTGCTGATTTCGCTGATCGCGGCCGCGCTGATTTATTTCATCATTCACCGTCTGCTGCTGCGCCCTGTCGGCCATATGTATGAAAATATGTTTGCTTTCGGCCAGAAACCGGATGATCCGACGCTGATTATTGACGGCTCCTGCCGCAAAGACGAACTTGGTTATGCCCAGAACAGGCTAGCGCAGATGCAGACACATCTGCAGCATTTGTTTCAGGAGCGTAAACATCTGGCCGATCTCGGTCTGGCCGTCTCCAAGATCAATCACGACATGCGCAATATTCTGGCCTCAGCACAGCTGATGTCGGACAGTCTTGCCGATACCAATGATCCGGTTGTGCAACGCTTTTCACCGAAACTCATCCGGACGCTGAACCGCGCCATCACCTATTCCGAGACTGTGATCGCTTACGGCCGCACACAGGAAGCCGAGCCGGTTCGCCAGCAACGCCTGTTACGTCCGCTGATCCATGAAGTGGAAGACATGCTGGTGCTTCCATCCGATGTGCAGATTGCTTTCCGCAATATGGTTCCCGTCGATTTTGAAGCCTATATCGACAAAGAACAAATGCTGCGGGTGCTGAATAATCTCTGCCGCAATGCGGTACAGGCAATGGGCACCTATCACCGGCAGCCGGAAACTGAAAAATGCCTGACCATCAGCGCATGGCGCATAGGCAATACCTGTTATATTGCCGTGGCGGATACCGGCCCCGGCCTGCCTAAGAAAGCGCGGGACAATCTTTTCACCGCTTTTCGCGGGTCAACACGCAGCGACGGCACGGGATTGGGGCTGGTTATTGCTCAGGAACTGGTTCGCGCCCATGGCGGCACCATAGAATTACGCGACGATTACAAAGACGGTGCATTATTTGAGATTCGTATCCCTGATATGCCCGTCTATCCGCCACCATTTCAGCGCTCACAACGCAATATGGTGTAATTATTTCAACGCTCTGCGCGAAAAGCGCCTTCAGGAAGCCACGCAATCGCGTGGTTTTCTTATATTTATCCCCAGCCTTCAAAAAAAATACAAATTTCTGAAAGTTTTTGATCATAAGCCCTTGCAATGCCAAACAGAACCCTTTAGAGAGCGCTTACCGCACCGAAACGGAGCGGTTCTAGGGCAAGCACCCGTAGCTCAGCTGGATAGAGCACCAGACTACGAATCTGGGGGTCAGAGGTTCGAATCCTTTCGGGTGCGCCACTCCTTCTCAAAATTGAGAAGTTGACTTTCTGAAGATCAGAAAAATTCCTGTCACATTTGATAGTTTCATGCGTTATATACTGTGCTTATTACAAGCACATAGAGTTCAGATACGCATCTCCGGACAACTCACTCGAATCACCTTGACGCGTGTTGTTTCCTCTGTTGAATATCAAAAATATTTCTCCGCCCTGCTCGCATTCGCAACAATAAATATTCGTTACAATGTGATTCTCAGGAGATGCGCTTTTTGTTTATTTTGAAAAATACGAAATCAGCGATCTCAAATCATAAATATGTGGCTGCAAGTCTGTTCTTCGCTTTTTCAGCGACAATCATCCTGCAAAATACACCGGCAGCCACTGCCGGCACTTCACCGGACTGCAGGCCGATGCAAGCACTGCAAAAACAGCAGTTTCAGGCAGCAGACACGCCAGTATCTGAGAATAACACCATCTGGATGGTTGACGGAGTAAAAGGCGGCGCACCCGCAATCGGAACCATAACAAATTCCGGCCTGTATACCGCTCCCGCCAATATGGACGAATCTGTCAATGTCACCATTTCCGCCGTCTCCGTGGCAGATGAAACGGAAATTGCTAATTTCCGAATCTGTAATGCTGCCTATAGCCGTACCCGAACAATTTATTATGTCGCGACCACAGGCGCTGACAGCAATTCAGGCAGCTATTCTGCCCCATGGCGCAGCATTCAGCATGCTATCGATCAGGCACAGGCCGGTGATACAATCACGGTCCGCGGCGGTATCTATAATGAGACAGTGACATTCAACAAATCAGGTTCTGCGGAGAGTGGTTTTATCACACTCACCCGATATGCCGATGAAAAGCCAATCATTGACGGCAGCGGATTGATCACAGAGCCCTATGGCATGCGCGGCCTCATCAGCCTCAACAGCGCCAGCTATATACGCATTAAAGGGTTTGAAATCCGCAACTACAAATCCGACACGGAATTCATTGCCATTGGCGTTCTTGCTCAGGGCACCGGAAAATATATTGAGATCAGAGACAATGTTATTCACGGCATTGAGGCGAATAATCTGCCTGCAAACGGCAATGCAAATGCTTTGGGCATAGCCGTTTACGGACAGCAGCCAGTACCGATACAGAATGTCATCGTGGACGGTAATGAGTTGTATAATCTGAAAACCGGAACCAGTGAATCCCTGACCATTGGCGGCAATGTTGACGGCTGGCAGGTCACTAATAATCTGGTACACGACAGTAATTTCATCGGCATCGATGCGACAGGCTATTACGGCAACAACCGTGCGGACTATAACCGTGCCAGAAACGGCTGGATTGCACAGAACAAAGTTACCAATCTGTCGATAGAAGGCAATCAGGCTTTGACCTTTGTAGCTTCTGCGATTGGTATCTATGTTGATGGCGGGCAGAATATTACCGTTGAACGCAATGTCACCGATGCGAATGACGGCGGAATATGGTTGCTCAGCGAAAATCCGGGCAAACTGACTGACTATGTGACGGTGCGCAATAATCTTATCCGCTTTAACCGGAATGCCGGAATTCTTGCTGGCGGCTATGATGCAACCCAATCGGGCGGTGCTGCTCACATCTCAATCACTAACAATACTCTGTATCAGAATAATAACCGTGACATTTCAGGCATCAATTCCGGTGAGTTTCAGCTCGGTCACAATGTCAGCAATATAAATTTCAGTAACAATATTCTCTTTGCCGGAGCAAAGGGTTATGCGATCACCAGCTTTATTCCTTCAGTGCCGGACACAGTGAAGCTTGCCAGTAATTTATATTACACAACATCCGGCAGCAGCTATACACGCTGGTTCTGGAACAATACAAATTACTATAATGACAGCACATCTCCCAATAATTTCAACACATTCACAGCCATCAGCGGTGATACAGGCAGCATTATAGGTAATCCTGCCTTCATCAATGCCAGTGCTTCAGATTTCCGCCTCGCTGCAGGTTCTCCGGGCAGAAACAATGGCCAATTTACTGCGACAACAGGATTTCCTGCCACAGGCATCAAGGATTTTGCGATGAACCCGCGCATCACCGGCACATTGATCGACAGAGGTGCCTATGAGCATGTTGAATAAAACAACGCAAAAAACATAGTCCGGCTAATAATCCTTATCCCCGTCATCGGCAGCAACATAGCGCCAGCGTACCGATGTCACCAATGGCTCAAGACTCAACCGTCCGATAATCTGCTCCAGCAGCGGATCCTGATTATTATCGGCACGAACTACGCATTGACCTCAACGCGATTGCTGTCTTCAATATTGGTGCTTTCCAGATCCTGAATATGCAGGACAGTGCCAAGATCACGCAGCAACAGCCCCCGCACATGCGCTTCGGCATCGCCCATACAGACAATACTGACAGCATAGCGGGTGCCGAACTCACCACCGCTGGCGGGTTGCCGGTCAATCAGATGTACCAGCGGCCGCAAAAATAAATTGACGCTGATGAT
>NZ_ANNO01000219.1:0-1503 GCF_000409565.1 Pseudochrobactrum sp. AO18b | reverse complement strand
GGGAAATCGCTGCATGGAGATAAAAACCCGCGCCGCACATAACACCGACTGCCGCCGAGCACCATAAAGTCGCGGCGGTATTCAGCCCGCGAACATTAAAACCTTCTTTGAAAATGATACCTGCGCCCAGAAAGCCGATACCGGAAACGATCTGTGCCGCCACGCGCGTCGGGCTGGTATCACCGTCAACCAGCGAGGCAAAAAGCACGAAAGTAGCGGCGCCAAGCGCCACAAGCGTATTGGTGCGCAGCCCTGCAAGCCTTTGCCGCCATTGCCGCTCAAAACCAATCATACCGCCGAGTATAAACGCGGCCGTGAGACTGGCGAATGTATGCAGAAGGCTTTCAACAGAACTCATAATCTCTCTCGTTTTTCCTTCTGATAACAGCGGCGTATCTCAGCTATATGAAGGGAATATTCCGCATAGCTGCATGCCAACAGCATCGGCAGCAGAACCCGCCCCGCCCGCAAGACGCAGTGTCCTGACTTTGTCCCTGTTTCCGGCAAGGCAGCGCCCTATATGGAAGATCAACAAGCCGGATCATTCCAATCTGCAAACCGGTATAGGAGGATATGATGTCACCCAACCTGACAGGTATTCATCACCTGACTGCGATCACCGCACAGGCGAAAGAAAACAAGAAATTCTACACTGATCTTCTCGGGATGCGACTGGTCAAGAAAACCGTCAATCAGGATGATACCAGTGCCTATCACCTGTTTTACGCCGACGGTCAGGCCTCCCCCGGCTCTGATCTCACTTTCTTCGACTGGCCGACTGCGCCGGAAAAACGCGGCACCCATTCCATCAGCCGCACTGGATTGCGCGTTTCCGGTCAGGACTCGCTGGAATATTGGCGTAAGCGACTGAGTGATGCGCATGTTCAGGCTGGTGATATTCAGCTCATCGACGGACGCGCCTCTCTGGATTTTGAGGATTTCGAAGGTCAGCGTTTCCGTTTGCTGGACGACGGTAAAACCGGTGAATCGCATCCTTGGGAGAAAAGCCTTGTTCCCACAGATCATCAGATCCGCGGCCTCGGCCCGATCACGATCAGTGTGCCGGATCTGAAATATACAGAGCCGTTTCTCATCAAACTGATGAATATACGCAAAATCCGCGACTATGCCTCACCGGATGGTCAGGGTCATGTCCATGTTTATGAAATGGGTGAAGGCGGACCGGCGGCTGAACTGCATGTAGCTGTGCAGCCTGATCTGCCTGCCGCGCAACAAGGTGCAGGTGCTGCCCATCACGTCGCGTTTCGCACACCGGATGAAGCCGGTATGCAGGAATGGCTGCGTGTGCTGAATGACCACAAGATCCGCTCTTCCGGCGAGATCGACCGGTTTTATTTCCGCTCGCTCTATTTCCGCGAAGGCAATGGTGTGTTGTTTGAAATCGCGACAGACGGGCCGGGCTTTGCAAGCGATGAGCCAATGGAAAGTCTGGGAGAGAGCCTCTCTCTGCCACCGTTTCTTGAAAGCCGCCGCGCTGCGATT
>NZ_ANNO01000218.1:0-14639 GCF_000409565.1 Pseudochrobactrum sp. AO18b | reverse complement strand
AAATCTTTGGACTAAACAAAAAGGCGGAGAGGTTTCCCTCTCCGCTTTTTATTTCTCGCCCGTTACATCAGCCTGCCAGCGTATAGGCGGTTTTGACGGTGGTGTAGAATTCCGCCGCGTAGCGCCCCTGCTCACGCGAACCGTAACTGGAGCCTTTGCGACCACCGAAAGGCACGTGGAAATCCACGCCTGCGGTTGGCAGATTGACCATCACCATGCCTGCATCGGAATTGCGTTTGAAATGCGTGGCATATTTCAGGCTGGTTGTTGCAATACCGGAAGACAGGCCGAAAGCCGTATCATTGGCCGTTGCCAGCGCTTCTTCATAGGACTTAACGCGGATGACGCTGGCCACAGGACCGAAGATTTCCTCGCGGGAAATACGCATCTGGTTTGTCGCCTCTGTGAACAAGGCCGGACGCAGATAGAAACCCGGTGTGCTGCGTTCCAGCTGCTCACCGCCAAAGGCCAGCTTGGCACCTTCCTGCGCACCCAATGCAATATAATCCAAGTCTTGCTTCAGCTGACTGTCGTCTACCACAGGACCAATATGCGTGCCGGATTTCAGCGCATCATCAATCACCAGCGTCTTCATGCGGGCAACCAGTGCATCAACAAAACGGTCATGAATACCGTCCTGCACAATCAGGCGGGAAGACGCGGTGCAACGCTGACCGGTCGAGAAGAAAGACGAATTGAGTGCCGCTTCAACGGCTACATCAAGATCGGCATCATCCAGAATAACAAACGGATTTTTACCACCCATTTCCAGCTGGAATTTGCGGTTATGTACGATAGAAGCCGCAGCAACGCGCTGGCCGGTGCCGGTAGAACCGGTGAATGTCAGCGCATGCACATCAGCGCTGTCGAGAATGGCCTGACCGACAACCGAACCCTTGCCCATCACCAGATTGAGAACGCCTTTTGGCAGGCCGGCACGGTGCAGAATATCGACGATCGCATGGGCGCAGCCCGGTACCAGATCAGCCGGTTTGAACACCACGGTGTTCCCGTAGCAAAGGGCCGGTGCAATCTTCCATGCCGGAATAGCAATCGGGAAATTCCACGGGGTAATAATACCGACCACACCAACCGGTTCGCGGGTGATTTCCACACCGATATTCGGGCGCACGGATGGCAGAACCTCACCGGCAAGGCGCAGCGCTTCATTGGCAAAAAAGTCGAAAATCTGTGCGGCACGCATGGTTTCGCCAATGGCTTCCGGCAGGGTTTTACCTTCTTCGCGTGCCAGCAAGCGGCCGAGCTCTTCTTTGCGCGCCAGAATTTCATCCGAGGTTTTGCGCAGGATTGCATGGCGCTCCATAATGCCGGAACGTGACCAGGCCGGAAATGCAGCTTTGGCCGCGGCAATCGCATTCAGCGCATCGGCCTGAGAAGCGCGGGCATATTCACCCACCACATCATTGGTATCAGACGGGCTGATATTCGGGATCGCCTCGCCGCCAACCCATTCGCCGTCAATCAAATTCTTATGCAATGTCATATTCTGCAAACTCCCCTTTGCGAATAGCCGGTCACTCGTTCCGCCAGCACCATGCCATATATGATGCATCAAACTAATATCATTTAAAGCATTGTGACTATGGTTCAGGCCTCATAAAGCGATGCTCATTCGGAATGATCCTGATATATCAGTATCTACAGGAAAAACGTGCACCTGTCATCACCTAATATTTTTTATCTCCGCACAGCATCTTTGATAAAGCCCTGCGCACCCTATATAAATGGCAAGACAAGAAACGGAGCGGAGCAATCATGATTATCGGCGAAGCAGAAAAAGCATCCGGCATTTCAGCCAAGATGATCCGCTATTATGAATCCATCGGCCTGATTGATGCGGCTGACCGCACGGCCTCCGGCTATCGTGTCTATTCCGACCGTGATGTGCAAAATCTGCGCTTCATCCGTCAGTGCCGTGATCTCGGCCTGTCGCTGGAACGGATTAAATTATTGCTCAATCTCTGGCGAAACGATCAACGCGCATCTTCCGAAGTGAAGCAGATTGCGCTGGCGCATGTGGCTGAACTGGAAACCAAGATCGCTGATATGCGCTCTATGGCCGATACATTGCAGAAGCTGGCTGACCGCTGCCATGGCGATAATGATCCGGATTGCGCAATCATCAATGCTTTGTCGCTGCAAAATCAGATGACGCTCAATAAGAAAACCGGCAGCTCAAAAAGCAGCGCCAAGAAACAGCACCCGCATTGATCTTTTCCTGACCATTCTGCGCTTTTGTTTTATGTGCTCTTTTCTGAAGGCATATCAGGCAATGGCAGTTCAATAACAAAAACAAGGCCGTTTTTATCCCATATTTCCTTAAACGAGCCGCGCATCTGCACATCAATACTGAGCTGTTTGAGACGGGAGCCAAAGCCACGCTGTGACGGCTCCTGCATAATTTGCGGTCCGCCGGTCTCCCGCCACTCAATCCGCATAAAATCCTCATATGCGGATAGTTCGATGCGAACATGTCCCTGCGGCACTGACAGTGCTCCGTGTTTGACAGAATTGGTCATCAGCTCGTGAAACACCAGACTCATCGGCGTGACATGGGCAACGGGACATGAAAGTGCATCGCCTTCTATGGAAATGCGCTCCAGATCGGAAAAGACATAAGGCTGCGTAAGGCGGGTCAGCAATTCATTCAGTGAGATCGTGCTATGCTGCCCCGTAACAGCGGGTGTTTTCTGATAGGTCAGCTCAAATGCGCCCGCCAGTGCTGTCATGCGCTCCCGCATCTGGCCGACATAATCCTGTACATCCGTTTTGCCCCGTGCCGAAAGGCTCATCAGACTGATAATCACCGCGAACATATTTTTCAGCCGGTGGTTCAGCTCCTGCGCCACCACTTCCCGCTGCTCCAGCGCCAGCTGTTCAGCGGTCACATTCACAATCAACCCGAGAACCGAAGGTTTTCCGATATCCGTATAGATACGCCTGCCGATACCCGTGACCCAGACCGGATGCGGTTGTTCCGTATCGCGGATACGGAAAGTCTCGCGGACAATATCGCCTGATGTCAGCGCGTTGCTCAAAGCAGTTTCGACGCGCAGCTTATCTTCTTCATGGACGAGAGGCATAAAATCCGTAACAAAATTGATTTTACGCCTGTCCTTAAATGCCAGCATGTGGCTGGCACGGCCATCAAGGCTGACTTCGGCATCTTCAGGATTATACTCCCAGACACCGATATTACCGGCATCCAGCGCCATTTGCAGGCGCAATTGCGCTTCCAGAAGTTTCAGCTCTTTCGCTCGGTTGCGCTTATCAGCCTGTATCAATGCCTCACTGACAACATCCAGCTCGCGAATGCCCGAGCCCAGCGGCTTAATCGCCTGCACATCCCCCACAGCCATAGCCTGTGCGGCAAGTTTTCTGACCGGCTTCGAAATCCGGCGTCCGAAGAACCCTGCCAGCAAGGCACTCAGCAATAATGTGCCCAGCAACAGAATGACAAAATAGGCAAAAGCCACCCAAACCGGCCAGTTCAGCTCTGAGCGGTTAACACCGATCGCAATGCGCCAGTCGCTCAGCGGCGAACGGATATAATAACCGGCCACCTGATTGCCATCGAGAATCTGTCCGCGCCAACGCCCCTGCTTATCTGTGGCTTCCGCACGCAATTTATCCGGTATCAGCCGTCCCGTATAATCATTGCTGTTATTATTACGCGCCAGAACCTGATCGTTCTGATCCACCACAACCGCAATCCAGTTTTTAGATATACCGCTCAAATTTAAAAGGTCAGTAATGCGCTGTGCTTCCATGCTCAGCGCCAGAAAATAATTGATTTTCCCGTCAACAAAAACCGGACGAACCACCGTAAAACAAAAAGGTGTATTCTCATGAGCACGCCGCACACCGGTGACATAGGGTTTGCCTGCCGCTTTGGCAGCCGCAAGATCTGTTTTTGTCAGCAGCGGCAGATCACCGACCCGTGCAGGATCCGAAGCAACCAGCAGCTTCGCCTCAGGATCATAGACCGTAATATTGATGTTTAATT
This sequence comes from Pseudochrobactrum sp. AO18b, assembly GCF_000409565.1. NCBI lineage: Bacteria > Pseudomonadati > Pseudomonadota > Alphaproteobacteria > Hyphomicrobiales > Brucellaceae > Pseudochrobactrum > Pseudochrobactrum sp. AO18b. Next base: position 10,612 of record NZ_ANNO01000218.1, on the reverse strand, counting down.
CCTGCGCCATATCATGCAGGGTCGTTTGGAGAATATCAAAACGGCCATTCTTCAGAATATTGGAATAGCTGATAATTTCAGCGGCGCGCTGAAGGCCGTAGACCTCACGGTCAATTGTAACGGCAAGGGATTGGGTAACATCAAAAGCCTGATTTTCAATATGGCTTCTTTCCTGCAAAACCAGAAGCCATAGAAAAAATCCGACCAATATAATCAGAGGAAGCAACAGAGCGAGCGCAAATAGCGTGAGATGTCGCTTCAAATCCGCCTCTCCCTGATCGGTTCAGTGCAGATGCCGGTCATTTTACGGGAAAACCCGTTCTGATGGCGGTCAAACAAAGAACGATAGTCGCAATCTTTGACCAAACATAAAAAAATTATTTCATCATAGCAAGTCAGTAAAAAAGCTGACGATTGGTCAGGTTAATATTGCGATGTAACCTGTTTTTTATTGTCCTCGCCGGTCGTGGCATAAATACCGGCACTGATAAAGGGAAACATCTTTTCTTTGGAATAGCTGTTTCCGAACATCATATCATACTGAACCTGACGGTAATCCTGCAAAATCTGCGGCATTACCGGTTGCTGCATCCATCCGGCATGGGGCGTGTAATCTTTATCCAGCAGCAGATGGCCATCAATCACGCTATATTCCTGATGCACTTTGCCCAGAAAACCGGTGTAATAAGGATGCTGGAGACCGGCCATTTCCAGAACATAAAGCGGCAGGAAAGACGGGCTGATTGTGCCGACACCGCGTAAACTGTCTGTACGGCTTGACCACAATACCAGCGGGGTTTCATGCTGCGCCAGCATATGATCGGCCGTATCCACACGGCTGGCCGTACGGTTCTTCATATAACCGCTCTCAACATAGACATCACCGAGCGGCGGCAGATGATCGCCGAAGAAAACAATAATTGTTTCCCGCTCGCGCTTCTTCGCCCAAGCCATCAATCGTCCGAGATTGATATCCGCATCCTGTGCGCCCTGAGCAAAAGACCGCACAGACCCTTTGGATGCCTCACTCACAGCGCTGTCAGCATTGGTAACAACTTTGATCTGACTGTCCGGATAACGGCTTGGCGCATAAGGACCATGCCCCTGCAGAGATACACCAAACAGGAAGAGCGGCTTTTCCGCCTCTTCAGCCGAGCGGATAATCTCGCTGGTGAATTCTTCATCGGAAGCCAGATGGCCTTTTTTCATCAGCTCCGGCAGATTTTCTTCGGACAGGAATTTATCAAAGCCGAAATTTTCGTAGACAGAGCCACGGTTCCAGAACCACTGGCGATAGGGATGCAGCGCACGGGTTTCATAACCCTGCTCGCTGAAGAATGAGGCCAGCGAAGGCACAGGTCTGCGCACATATTGCTGATAGGGAATGCTGCCATAAGGCAAAAAGGCATTCGAAAAACCGGTCAGCGCTTCAAATTCAACATTTGCGGTCATACCGCCGAATTCCGGCGAAAACACATGGCCGGACTGATTGGCACGCACATTTTTGATCGGATCTTCATCAAAGGCCACCCCCGGAAGACGGGATGGATCCCAGAAAGATTCGCTCATAATCACAATAACATCCGGTTTTTCATCATTGCGTGCAGCAACCGGAACAATGGTATTGCCGTGGGCAGAAGATGAGCCGCCCAGCAGACCGCTGTCATCATCCGCAGGGAATAAATATTCCGCAATGCTTGCAATCCGCTCCTGCGAATAGCCGTTCGGCGCAGAGACATTGGCCATGGGAATATTGAAAATAAACGCCACAACCAAACCGTTATGGGCGTAATTTTCTTTCTGATCCCACATCATCGGCACAATGCCCAGGCGGTCGCGGATATAAGAGAAGCTGGAATAATCGGAAATACTGCCGAACCAGATCAGAGCCGGTATAGCCACAGCAAGACGCGCTGCACGCGCAGTCCAGCTCAGACGCGGCACAGAGCGACGGAAAAAGCGCCAGCAAAAATACAAAGCCGCAAGAGCCGCCATCGAAGCGAGCACGATCAGCACCGCATCCAGCGGCCTGTCACGCACCAGCAATGGCATCAGATCAACAACCTGACGGGTATAAAGCAGGTCACTCGGATAGAGCGGATCGCCGAGATACATGCCCTTTTGCCGGCTGAACCATGCAAGACCGAGCAAAACCGGCGCAACAATCAAAACACCCTGCCACAAGCGCCCCAGCAGACTGTCCAGCAAGAACAGTGTGAGGAAAACAAGACCCAGTGTCGTCCAGAGCGGGCGGTGTGTCAGCGTAAAATACTGCTTCCATGATGCAGCGGAACCGCGCATCAGCCACTCGGTCAGCATCACGACAGACAGGGTGAGAAACAGCGTTCCGGCTGTGGCAATCAATGCGCGCCAGAACCAGTGCCTGCGGGCAAAATATGCACAGAACCGGCCATCGCGCCGCGCCGCCTTCCGCTTATCCCCGTGATTCAGCGCGCTGTCAGAATAAGGGACAGTATGCGGTGCATGATGAGGGACCGGCGTTGCAAGATTGCTCAATGGGCAGCTTCCAAAATAACAGGAACTTTCCGGTTCCTGCAGCGTTACACGATGCGTCTGCCTGTTTGTCTCTGCCGGTAATTTTACCGGTCATTGCTGATAAAAAAGCAGTCACAAAGACTTCACAAAAACTTCACACAGGCGTTAGCTTTTAGGTAAACAGGCAGTCCGAAGCAAGAGATGACAAAGAGCAAAGACGACAAATTCCACCGCCGGATATGCTCCGGCACTGTTCTGCATTCAAAAAAACAAATTTGTAAAAAAACGTCACAAATAATGGAACATCGCCAGAACGATAATTTTCTATATTTTTCAAAGAGATATAATTTTATTCACTATTTTTCCTCAGAAATATCTGGAAAAAAATTATCGCAGGCTTGTAATGTAGTTTTAAGATTTGTGATGTGTCGTGTAGGCTTATCATGCGGTGTAAACAGCCGCACGGCACTGCCGGGCATGATGTTTGCCAACTAAAAGACACGGAGCCTTTATGACAACTGCCCCGCTGAACAGTCAGATCGACTCCCCGCTGTATTTTCAGCCTGCTTTATCAGAGAATGATTTTCGTTTGCTCTTCACACAGCACCCTATTCCGATGTGGCTGTATGATCCGATTTCGCTCAAATTTTTATTGCTGAACGATGCTGCTTTTGAATTTTACGGCTATACGCCGGAGCAGATGAGCCGGATGACTGTGCTGGATATCCGCCCTGAATCCGAGCACGAACGCATGATCGCTGCTATCCACGCAGAAACTGACTTCGGAAAGCCGCAAATCTGGAAACATCTGAAAGCCAATGGCGAGACGATTGAAGTCATCACCTATGGACGGCGTACAAATTTCAATGATCAGCCTGCTATTCTCGCGATCATTCAGGATCAGACCGAAATCCGCAAAGCGCGCAATGAAATCAGCCAGACCCGCTCATTGCTCGACAGCCTGATCAAAAACCTGCCGATCGGGGTTTTCATTAAAGATATGCAGGATAGCGGGCGCTATGTTCTGTTTAATGAAACAGCCAGCGCCATTACCGGCAAAGAATCTGCGCATGTCATCGGCAAAGCCGATCATCAGGTTTTCAATGAAGAAGATGCCCGCAATTTTATCACGCAGGATCAATATGTGATGGAGAGTGACAGTGTTTTCACTGTCGAAAATGAAATTCCGTTGCGCAGTCACAGCCGCCATGTACGGGTAATGAAACGCACAATTCCGTCGCAAAACGGAGAAAAGCCGCGTTATCTGATCGGCCTGATGGAAGATATCACGGAAGAACAGGCTCTGCAGGCGCATCTGACCTATACGGCCATGCATGACTCGCTGACAAATCTGCCGAACCGGGTCTATTTTTCGCGCCATACAACGGATTTATTTTCCAAAAAGGAAGCAATCCAGAGCCATGCCCTGCTGTTTCTTGATGTCGATCACTTCAAACATATCAATGACAGTATCGGCCATGCGGCAGGCGATGCCCTGCTTTGTCAGGTTGCGCGCCGTCTCAGCGCCTTTCTGAAACCGCAGGATTTTATTGCCCGTCTTGGCGGTGATGAATTTGCGATCATCCATCCTTTTGACCCGGAAAACCCTGATCACCGGCAGGAAATCGGCCATTTTGCTGAAGAAATCACCAATCTGTTCAGCAAACCTTTTCATCTGGACGGCAGTCCTGAATATGTCGGCTGTACCATCGGTGTTGTCATTGCCCCCGAAGATGGTGAGGATATTGATACGCTGTTGCGCAATGCCGATCTGGCGCTTTATGCTGCCAAGGCAGACCGGCGCGGTGTCTACCGTTTTTATGAAAGATCCATGCGCGAGGCAGTCGAAAAACGCCACCGCACAGCGCTGGAATTGCATACAGCCCTGCAAAACAACGAATTTGTGCTGTTTTATCAGCCGATTTTCTCGCTGACGACAGATCTTATTACCGGTTGTGAAGCTCTGTTGCGCTGGCAGCACCCGACACGCGGACTGGTCGCACCGGATGATTTCATTCCGATTGCCGAAGATACCGGTATCATTTCTGCAATCGGTGCCTGGGTTCTGCGGCAGGCCTGTCAGGATGCCATTTCATGGCCGGAGAAAATCAAAGTTTCTGTCAATCTGTCGCCGGTACAGTTTAACAGCCGCAACATGCTGGACATGGTAAAATCCGCGCTTGAAGAAAGCGGCTTGCAGGCCAACCGTCTGGAACTGGAAATCACCGAAACAGTGCTGCTGTCCAATACCGAGCATAATACCGAATTGTTATTCGAATTGCGCAATCTGGGCGTGAGCATTGCCATGGATGATTTTCGCACCGGCTATTCGTCCCTCAATTATTTGCGCACTTTCCCTTTTGACAAGATCAAGATTGATCGTAGTTTTGTGTCCAATATTGATAATGACAAACGCAATCTGGCTATCATTCAGGCTGTGGTTTCTCTGGGCAGCGCGTTCAATATTGTGACGACGGCAGAAGGCGTGGAAACACAGGAACAGCTCACGCGCCTGAAAGACGAACAATTCGGTGAGGTACAGGGATTTTTCACCGGAAAACCGATGTCACAGCGCGATGTTTGTGACTTCATCGCGGGATATGACGGATAAAGATACATAAAATCAAATAGTTAATCTAAATACATTTCTTTCGGAAAAAGCTCTTGACCTTCCCATCATGGGAAGCCCTATCTTCTTGTCAACATCAACAAAAGCGCTGACATGCGCCTGAAACTGACAAGAAAGGCAGGGCTTCCAAAGGCGGGACTTTCCGCATAATCAGCCCTGAAGATCATCATGACACAATCCGTTTCCTCCACTGTTCTGCTCTCTGTTGACGGTATGGGCTGCGGTTCTTGCGTGGCAAAAATTGAGAAAACCGCCAAAGCCGTTGAAGGTGTCAGCACCGTCAGCGTTGATCTGGCGAAAAAACAAGCCAGCATCGGTTTTTCGGCTCCGGCAAATGCCGAAACAATTGCCAAAGCCATTGATGCGGCAGGCTACGAAACAAAAATCCTCGGCTAAAGGCAGGAGTTTCTGTCATGACCAAACATAGTCACCCTGAGCAGACACGCTCGGGTCAGCCTGTTGTTACGCTTGATATTGACGGCATGACCTGCGCCTCCTGCGTCGGTCGTGTGGAAAAAGCCTTGCTCGCTTTGCCGGGCGTCAACAGTGCAACAGTCAATCTGGCGACACAGCAAGCAACCGTGCGCTTTGCAGATAAGCCGGATGCAGGCCTTGCTGCCGAAGCTATCAAGAAAGCCGGTTACACCGCGCATATTCCGCTACCACCGGCACAAGTGGTGCTGGAAGTGGATGGCATGACCTGCGCATCCTGTGTCGGACGCGTGGAAAAGACCCTGCAATCCTCTGCCGGCGTTGCTGCGGCCTCCGTTAATCTGGTGACCAAACGCGCCAGCATCACGCTCAGTGATCCGTCAGTCACGCCGCAAATGCTGGCGGATATTGTCACCCAAAGCGGTTATCCGGCACAGCCTGTGGCAGCGGCCGCTTCTGCAAGCGGTGCGGAACGCCGTGCAGAGAAAAATGATGCCGAGATTAAAACCCTCAAGCGCGATGTACTGATTGCCGGTGCTTTGGCGCTGCCGGTTTTCATCACGGAAATGGGTTCGCATCTGTTCCCGCCGCTGCATCATTTTATTGCCGGCACCATCGGCACTCAGAACAGCTGGTATCTCCAGTTCATTCTCACAACACTCGTATTGTTTGGTCCGGGTCTGCGTTTCTTCCGTATCGGTATTCCTGCGCTGTTGCGCGGCGGTCCGGATATGAACTCGCTCGTGGCTATCGGCACATTGGCAGCATGGGGCTTCTCCGTAGTCGCCACCTTCATGCCCTCTGTCCTGCCAGCGCAAACCGTCAATGTCTATTATGAGGCAGCAGCGGTTATCGTTACGCTGATCCTGATCGGCCGCTGGATGGAAGCCCGCGCCAAAGGCCGTACATCCCATGCCATTGCCCATCTGCTCGGGCTTCAGGCCAAAACCGCTCGTGTGGTGCGTGACGGCGTGGCACAGGATATTCCGCTGGAGGATGTGCGTGCAGGTGATCTGGTTCTGGTGCGTCCGGGTGAGAAAGTGCCGGTCGACGGCGAGATCACCGAGGGTACGTCTTATATTGATGAATCCATGATTACCGGTGAGCCTATTCCCGCCACGAAAAATGTCGGTGACACGGTTGTCGGTGGTACGGTCAACAAGACCGGCGCCTTCACCTATCGCGCCACCAAGGTTGGTGCGGATATGGTGATCTCGCAGATCATCCGCATGGTGGAAGATGCACAGGCCGATAAGCTGCCGATCCAGAACCTGATCGACAAGGTCACGACATGGTTTGTGCCTGCGGTTATGCTCGCAGCCTTTGTCACCTTCCTGATCTGGTTTATCTTCGGCCCTGAACCGGCCTTCACCTTCGCGCTGGCTAATGCCATTGCCGTGCTGATTATCGCCTGTCCTTGTGCCATGGGTCTGGCAACGCCGACCTCGATCATGGTCGGCACCGGTCGCGGTGCGGAAATGGGTGTGCTGTTCCGCCGTGGTGATGCCCTGCAAAGCCTGCGCGATGCCGATATTATCGCTTTCGACAAAACCGGCACGCTGACCATCGGCAAACCTGTGCTGTCGCAGTTCCATACATTCGGCAATCAGAGTGCTGATGACATGCTGGCTTTGGCAGCCGCGTTGGAATCCCGCTCAGAACATCCGATTGCGACTGCTGTGGTGCAGGCTGCTGAAGATAAAGGTCTGAAACAGCCGGAAGTCAAAGACTTTGAAGCCGTTCCGGGCTTCGGCGTCAGCGGTATGGTTGACAGTCAGTCCGTCCATGTCGGTGCAGAGCGTTTCATGAAAAAGCTCGGCATTGATGTCGGCACCGGTGCAGAGGCCGCAGCAGCAATGACTGCCAAAGCGCAATCCGTGCTCTATATGGCACGGGATGGTGCACTGGTCGCCGCCTTCTCCGTGGCCGATGAGCTGAAACCGACAACCAAAGCCACGATTGATGCCCTGCATAAGCTTGGCCTGAAAGTGGCGATGATTACCGGTGACAGCAAAGTCGTGGCCAATGCCATTGCCAAAGAACTCGGTATTGATGAGGTGTCAGCGGAAGTTCTGCCGGATGGTAAAGTGGAAGCACTGAAGCGTCTCGCAGGTTCTGACCGTAAAATCATCTTTGTCGGCGACGGTATCAATGATGCACCGGCACTGGCTGCGGCTGACGTGGGTGTGGCTGTGGGCACCGGCACGGATATCGCTATTGAAAGCGCCGATGTGGTGCTGATGAGCGGCGATCTGACTGCTGTTGTGGATGCGATTGCCCTGTCCAAAGCGACAATCCGCAATATTCGTCAGAACCTGTTCTGGGCATTTTCCTACAATACCGCGCTTATTCCGGTTGCAGCAGGTCTGCTCTATCCGTTTTACGGCATCCTGCTCTCGCCGGTACTGGCTGCGGCAGCCATGGCATTGTCGAGCATCTTCGTGCTGACCAATGCGCTGCGCCTGCGCAGTTTCACCAGCACACGTTTATAAAAGCACCATCCTCCCAAGGCTAATGCTTTTAAACAAAACGCCGCCCATAGCAAGGCGGCGTTTTCATTGATTAGAGAATTGATTTACTTATTGTTTTACAGAATTTCCTGCGCTTTTTCCTGTCAGAATTAACTGTATCTGCGCCGATTCATTTGTTCTATTTTCAAATAAATGTTTCGAAGCACTTCCCGCTGTGCTTTACTGATCTATATTCTTCCCCATTCAATAAATAAGGGGTAGCATTGTGTTAGTTTCATTAACAGCCATCCTCTTTGCGTTCATAGGCATCGCGCTTGGTTATGGTGGCATAAAACTCGCCCTGCTGGGCGGCAGCCTTTATTACATTATTACAGCGGCCGGTTTCTTACTGACCGCCATACTGCTTTTCACCCGCCGTGCTGCGGCACTCTGGGTCTATGCCCTGATCATTCTCGGCACACTCGGCTGGGCATTTTATGAAGTCGGCTTTGACTGGTGGCCGCTCGGCTCACGCGGTGGCATTATTGTGCTGCTGGGTCTGTGGCTGTTGCTGCCACCGATCCGCAAAGCGCTCAGCCCTGCCAGCAGAGAAGTTGCACCAACGATAGAACAGGCACGTGCAGGCAGTGCCAGTCCTCTGCCGCTGCTGGGGGCAATCGCAGCCGCACTGATTGTTGCCGGTATCTCAATCACCAAAGATCCGCATAATCTCGACGGTTCTCTACCCACGGAAGCGGTCGCGGCAACACCGGATATGGGCAATACGGTACCGGATGGCGAATGGCATCAATATGGCCGTACGCAATATGGTCAGCGTTATTCACCGCTTACCCAGATCACACCGGAAAATGTGGCCAAACTTGAACTGGCTTGGCAATACCAAACCGGCGATGTACGTCAGCCGCAGGATGTGACGGAAACCACTTATCAGGTGACACCGCTCAAGATTGAAGACACGCTTTATCTCTGCACGCCGCATAATATTGCCATTGCGCTGGATGCGGATACGGGCAAGGAAAAGTGGCGCTATAACCCTGAGGTCAGCGCCAATACCCAGCGCCAGCACCAGACCTGCCGTGGCGTGACCTATTGGAAAGACCAGAGCGTTGCCGCAGATCAGGCCTGTTATGAGCGGGTTTATCTGCCGACATCCGATGCGCATCTGATTGCACTGGATGCCAAGACCGGCCAGATTTGCGAGAGTTTTGCCGAAAAAGGCGTACTCGATCTGACCCGTGGCATGAAATATAATCCGTCCGGCTATTATTACTCCACCTCCCCGCCAACTGCGATGGACGGAAAAATCATCGTCGGCGGCGCGGTGAATGATAATTTCTCGACGCAGGAACAATCGGGCGTTATCCGCGCCTTTGATATTCTCACCGGTCAGCTGTTGTGGAACTGGGATTCCGGTAATCCTGATGTCACCACACCGATTGCGGAGGGTGAGCATTACACCACCAATTCCCCGAATAGCTGGTCGGTGTTCAGCGCTGATGAAAATCTCGGCCTGATCTATATACCGCTCGGTAATCAGGTGCCGGATCAGCTCGGTATGGGACGCAGTGAGGCGGTAGAGAAATATTCTTCCTCCATCACTGCGCTGGATGTAAAAACCGGTCAGGTACGTTGGGTACGCCAGACTGTGCATCATGATCTCTGGGATATGGACGTGCCTGCTCAGCCCGTGCTGCTCGACATTACCAATAAGAGCGGACAAGTTGTGCCCGCACTGGTTGGTCCAACCAAGCAGGGCGATATTTATGTGCTCGACCGGCGTACCGGTGAAGCGATTATTCCTGTGACCGAAGTTGCAGCCCCGACAGGTGCAATACCGGAAGACTTCTCCGCACCGACACAGCCGCTTTCCGGTCTCAGCTTCAATCCTCCGCCGCTGACGGAAGCCAATATGTGGGGGGCAACGATGTTCGATCAGCTTGCCTGCCGCATCCAGTTCCGCTCGCTGCGCTATGAGGGTCGTTACACCCCGCCTTCCCTGCAGGGTACAATTGTCTATCCCGGCAATTTCGGCGTCTTTAACTGGGGCAGTGTAGCGGTAGATCCGAAACGTCAGGTGATGTTCGGTATGCCGACTTATCTGGCCTTCACCTCACGCCTTGTGCCTGCGGATCAGATACCGCCGAAAGGTGAGGATGAAAAAGCCAGCGAGCAAGGGTTGAACCGTAATGATGGCGCGCCTTACGGCGTATTTATGGGGCCGCTCCTGTCACCGCTTGGCATTCCGTGCCAGTCGCCGCCATGGGGCTATGTAGCCGGTGTTGACCTGCGCACAGGCAAGATCGCCTATAAACATAAAAACGGCACGGTAGAAGATATGGCACCGGTGCCAATTCCGCTGAAACTTGGCGTGCCGGGTATCGGCGGGCCGATGATTACCGCAGGCGGCGTTGCTTTCCTCGGTGCAGCGGTTGACGATTATCTGCGCGCCTATGACCTCACCACCGGTAAGCAACTCTGGCAGACACGCCTGCCTGCGGGTGGCCAGTCCACACCGATGAGCTATACCGGCAAAGACGGCAAACAATATGTGCTGATCGTTGCCGGTGGCCATGGTTCAGTCGGC